>JACJXT010000011.1:0-306687 GCA_020636535.1 Chitinophagales bacterium | reverse complement strand
GCATGTTAGAACCCATTAAAGCACGGTTAGCATCGTCATTTTCTAAGAAAGGAATTAGTGCAGCTGAAACACCTACAATTTGATTAGGTGCAACATCCATGTATTCTAACTTAGTTAAATCATCTTCTTCTGTATCAATAATAGGAAAATCTCCTTGGTATCTACATTTTACTTTTTTATCGATGAAAGTACCTTTGTCGCTAATATGAGCATTAGACTGAACGATTACGCTTTCATCTTCTTCTTCAGCAGTTAAAAAATGAACTTCGTCTTTAATTTTTCCGTTTTCTACTTTACGATATGGTGTTTGAATGAAACCCATTTCGTTAATTTTTGCATGAATACAAAGTGTAGAAATTAGACCAATGTTTGGACCTTCTGGTGTTTCGATAGTACATAAACGACCATAGTGAGAGTAGTGTACATCTCGCACCTCGAAACCAGCTCTTTCTCTTGATAAACCACCTGGTCCTAGTGCAGAAATTCTTCTTTTATGTGTTATTTCTGCTAAAGGATTGGTTTGATCTAAAAATTGAGATAGTTGTGAAGTTCCGAAGAATGAATTAATAACAGAAGACAATGTTCTTGCATTAATCAAATCGATTGGTGTAAAGACTTCATTGTCTCTAACATTCATTCGTTCTCTAATAGTACGAGCCATTCTTGCTAAACCAACACCGAATTGAGCATATAATTGTTCACCAACTGTTTTTACTCTTCTATTGCTTAAGTGATCGATATCATCAATCTCTGCTTTTTGGTTCACCAATCTAATAAGATATTTAATGATTGCTAAGATGTCTTGTTTAGTTAAAACACTTGCATCTTCTGCTGAATCAATATCTAATTTTTTATTGATTTTATATCTACCCACCAATCCTAAATCGTATCTCTTATCTGAGAAGAATAGTTTTTCGATAATGCCTCTTGCAGTATCTTCATCTGGTGGATCTGAACCTCTTAATTGTCTATAAATATGTTGTAATGCTTCTAACTCTGAGTTAGAAGTATCTTTTTGTAAAGTATTAAATATGATAGAGTAGTCTTCTACAAAATCTTCTTTTTGTAATAAGATTACTTCTTCTTCGCTATCGATGATATCTTGAATATTGTCTTCGCTGATGGCAACATCTCTATCTAAGATTAATTCATTTCTTTCGATAGAAACAACTTCACCAGTATCTTCATCTACGAAGTCTTCCATCCAAGTTTTCAATACACGACCAGCTAATTTTCTACCAATGTATTTTTTAAGTGTTTTTTCAGACACTTTTACTTCATCTGCTAAATCAAATAAATCTAAAATAGCTTTATCTGTATCATAGCCAATTGCTCTTAATAGTGTAGTAACAGGAAACTTCTTTTTTCTGTCGATGTATGCATACATTACATTATTGATGTCTGTAGCAAATTCCATCCAAGCACCTTTAAATGGAATAATTCTTGCAGAAAATAACTTAGTACCATTTTGGTGTAAGCTAGTACCGAAGAATACGCCTGGTGAACGATGTAATTGAGATACTACAACTCTTTGAGCTCCGTTGATGATAAAAGTACCTTTATCGGTCATATAAGGAATATTGCCTAAGAAAACATCTTGCACGATAGTTTGGAAATCGATATGTTCTTCATCGTTACAAGACAATCTTAATTTGGCTTTTAAAGGAACGCTATAAGTTAGACCTCTTTCGATACATTCGTCGATAGAATAACGAGGAGGATCAACATAATAATCTAGAAATTCTAATAGGAAAATATTTCTAGCATCTGTAATTGGGAAATTTTCTTCAAACACTTTATACAAACCTTCTGATTCTCTTTTATCAGCAGTAGTTTCTAGTTGTAAAAAGTCTTTATAAGATTTCACTTGAATATCTAACAAGTTAGGATATTCAAATTGATGACTGATTTTTCCAAAATTGACTCTTTGGCTTTCAGTTTTAGAGATGGTTTTATCTTTATTAGACATATATTATTACTTTATTTATTATATGCGAAAAAGTGTCTAGGTAGTCTAATGACTACCTGACACTCTAATTTATTGAAAATCAGTATATTACTTAATTTCCACAGAAGCACCAGCTTCTTCTAACTTAGCTTTAGTAGCTTCAGCATCTTCTTTAGATACTGCTTCTTTGATAGGTTTTGGAGCACCATCCACTAATTCTTTAGCTTCTTTAAGTCCTAAACCAGTGATTTCTTTAACCACTTTAACTACGCCAAGTTTTTGAGCACCTGCATCTGTTAAGATAACATCGAACTCTGTTTTTTCAGCACCAGCAGCACCAGCGTCTCCGCCAGCAGCAGGACCTGCAACAGCAACTGCTGCAGCAGCTGGTTCGATACCGTATTCTGTTTTTAATACTTCAGCAAGTTCGTTAACTTCTTTAACTGTTAAACTTACTAATTGTTCTGCTAATTGTTTTACATCAGCCATTTTAAAAAATTTTAATTGTTATAATAATTAATTACTTCTTTCTTCAAGTGCTTTTACTAGACCTGCAATTGTATTGCTACTAGATTTTAATGCACTAATTACATTCTTAGCTGGAGATTGTAATAATGTGATTACTTCGCCTAATAACTCTTCTTTAGATTTAATCTTAGTTAATTCTGATAATTTATCATCACCAACAAAGATTGCTTCTTCTATGTAAGCTATTTTTAGGATAGGTAATTCTTTATCACCTCTAAACTCTTTAATGATTTTAGCTGGCACATTTCCTACTTCGCTAAAGAATATAGCAGAAGTACCTTTTAATGCACCTTCAAATTCGTTAGAGTATTTATCACCAGCAGATAATGCTTTTTTAATAAATGTGTTTTTAGCAACTTTAAGTTGAACGCCTTTTTGGAAACACAATTTTCTTAACTGGTTAGTTGCTTCTACATTTAACCCTTGAGTATCGGCAATGTAAAACACATTACTGTTAGAAATTTGTTCCGTAAGTGCGTCGATTGTTGCTTGTTTTTCAGCTTTAGTCATACTACTATTTTTTGCTGTTTATTTTAAATTCCCGGTACAGATTTAACTTCTAATTGGATAGAAGGACTCATAGTAGAAGCTACAAAAACGCTTTTAAAATAAGTTCCTTTAGCAGAGCTTGGTTTCATTTTAGAGATAGTTGCTATCATTTCTTTAGCATTATCGAAAATTTGCTCTGGAGTAAAAGATACTCTACCTATAGAAGTATGAATAATACCGAATTTATCAATTTTAAAGGCAATTTTTCCTTTTTTAACTTCTCTTACTGCATCGCCAACATTATCGGTTACTGTACCAGATTTTGGATTTGGCATTAAGTTTCTTGGTCCAAGAATTCTACCTAATCTACCTAATTTAGGCATTACACTAGGAGCAGCAATGATAACATCGATGTCTGTCCAACCAGCAGCAATTTTGTCTAAGTATTCATCTAAACCAACGAAATCAGCACCAGCTTCTTTAGCATCGGCTTCTTTATCGGCAGGACAAAGTACAAGTACTACTTTTGATTTACCTGTACCATGAGGTAAGCTTACAGTACCTCTAATGGCTTGGTCTGGTTTTCTTGGATCTACACCTAAACGAATGTGTAAGTCTACAGAAGCGTCAAATTTTGTAGCATTAACTTCTTTAATAAGTTTTGATGCATCTTGTAATGAGTAAAGTTTGCCTTTTTCTACTTGCTCATTAACTTTCTTTCTTTTCTTTGTAATTTTCATTTTTTCTTTTTTTTGAGATAATATCGTTCCTAAGAACTCTCTCTGGTAAATTGAATCGTAACAAAAACAATTAAGCCCAAGGGGCATCACCCGTAACGGTTAAGCCCATGCTTCTTGCAGTACCCGCTACCATTTTCATACCTGACTCTACAGTGAAACAGTTTAAATCTGGTAATTTGATTTCTGCAATTTCTTTTACTTGATCCCATGTAACACTACCAACTTTGTTTCTATTAGACTCTTTAGAACCTGATTTGATTTTGGAAGCTTCTTTCAACAAAGCAGAAGCAGGTGGTGTTTTAATGATGAAAGTAAAAGATTTATCTTTAAAAACGGTTATTACAACCGGTAATATTTTACCTTGTTTTTCTTGAGTTTGAGCATTAAACTGCTTACAGAAGTCCATAATATTAACTCCTTTTGCACCCAATGCAGGACCAATTGGCGGAGCTGGATTTGCTTGTCCTCCTTTAACCTGTAATTTTATAAATGCTTCTATTTCTTTTGCCATTTTACTTTATTTTTTCTACTTGCATATAATTCAATTCAACTGGAGTTTTTCTACCAAAGATTTTAACTGTAACTCTCAGTTTCTTTTTATCTTCTAGAATTTCTTCTATAGTACCTGTAAAGTCATTAAAAGGACCATCGATTACTTTTATTGACTCTCCTACTAAGAATGGTTCATTATTATTTACTCCTGCCTCTTCTAATTCATCTACTTTACCTAAAATTCTATTAACCTCTGCTGGTTTAAGTGGAATTGGTTTATTTCTTTCAATAAATGAAATAACATTAGTAATATTTTGGATAGATTGAATAATATCTCCAGAAAATCTTTTAGAATCTGCTTCTATCATCAAGTATCCTGGAAAAAAGTTTTTTTCGTGAATTACTTTTTTTCCACCTCTTAACTTATATACTTTTTCTGTTGGTACAACTATTTGGGTAACAATATTTTCCCATTGAGAAGCTTTAATTTCTTTCTCGATATAATCTCGCAGTTTTTTTTCTTTACCGCTAATTACTCTTAATACATACCATTTTTTATTATCTACCATCACAAATATTTACCCGACAATGTTATATATTAGTTTTTCTAAAATTAAAATAGAGGTCTTATCCATTAAAAGTATCATTAAAGCAATAATAGCAGATGCTATAAAAACTATAATGGTATGCGACTGCAATTCTTTTAAAGTAGGCCAAGTTACTTTTCTAAGTAACTCTTCGTAAGACGCTTTAATATATGTTATTAGTTTATCCATTTTAATTTTTCTTGCACGGGCACAAGGATTCGAACCCTGATCAACGGTTTTGGAGACCGCTATTCTACCATTGAACTATGCCCGTCTATTAAATCATTAGTCATTAGTACAATGACTAATGACTAATGACGGTTATAATTACTTAATAATTTCAGTTACTTGACCAGCACCTACTGTTCTACCACCTTCTCTAATTGCGAATTTCAAACCTTTTTCAATTGCAACAGGATAGATTAATTGAACTGTAATAGTAACATTATCTCCAGGCATAACCATTTCTACACCATCAGGTAAAGAAACTTCGCCAGTAACATCTGTTGTTCTCATATAGAATTGAGGACGATATTTGTTAAAGAATGGAGTATGACGACCACCTTCTTCTTTACTTAAAACATACACCTCTGCTTTGAACTCAGTGTGTGGAGTAATTGAACCTGGTTTACAGATTACTTGACCTCTTTTAATTTGATCTTTTTCGATACCTCTTAATAAAAGACCTACATTATCTCCAGCTTCACCAGAATCTAATAACTTACGGAACATTTCAACACCAGTAACTGTAGAAGTCATTGATTTTTCTTGAAGTCCTACTATTTCAACTGGCTCACCAACTTTAACGATACCTCTTTCAATTCTACCAGTAGCAACAGTACCTCTACCAGTGATAGAGAACACATCTTCTACAGGTAATAAGAAAGGTTGATCAACTGGACGCGGAGGAAGTGGAATCCACTCATCAACAGCAGCCATTAATTCTTCGATAGCAGCAACACCTTCAGCATCTCCTTGAAGTGCTTTTAATGCAGAACCTTTAATGATAGGTGTATTATCACCATCAAATTTATAGAAAGATAAAAGTTCTCTAACTTCCATTTCTACTAGTTCTAATAATTCTGGGTCATCTACTAAGTCTACTTTATTTAAGAAAACTACCATTTTAGGAACACCAACTTGACCAGCTAATAAGATATGCTCTCTAGTTTGAGGCATAGGGCCATCTGTTGCAGCACATACTAAGATGGCACCGTCCATTTGAGCCGCACCCGTAACCATGTTTTTTACATAATCGGCGTGACCTGGACAGTCAACATGAGCATAGTGTCTGTTTTCAGTTTGATACTCAACATGAGCTGTATTGATAGTGATACCTCTTTCTTTTTCTTCAGGAGCACCGTCAATAGAGTCATAGTCTTTTTTCTCAGCCATACCTTTTGTAGATAATACAGAAGTTATTGCGGCAGTTAAAGTAGTTTTTCCGTGGTCAACGTGACCGATAGTACCAACATTAACATGTGGTTTATCTTTTACAAATTTTTCTTTAGCCATTTTTTGCTTGTTTTATTTCGGTTTATAATAATTAAAAAATATTTTGAGCCAATAACGGGATTTGAACCCGTGACCTCTTCCTTACCAAGGAAGTGCTCTACCCCTGAGCTATATTGGCAAGAAAGATTAAAAATATTAAGAGCGGAAGACGAGACTCGAACCCGCGACCCTCAGCTTGGAAGGCTGATGCTCTACCAACTGAGCTACTTCCGCCTAATTTATTGTTAAAGAACTTTTGTGGGCAGTGATGGATTCGAACCACCGTAGGTAAAAACCAGCAGATTTACAGTCTGCCCCATTTGGCCACTCTGGTAACTGCCCTGAATATTGAATATATCAATAAACTGAGCCAGTGGAGGGATTCGAACCCCCGACCCGCTGATTACAAATCAGCTGCTCTGGCCAACTGAGCTACACTGGCAAAATCTTACATACTCAAAGAACTTGTAAACACGCAGTTCACAATTTTGAGGTGCAAATATACAACATTTTTTTTATAAAGTAGCTTAATTTTGATTTTTTATAAAGATTTATAATTTTTTAAAACTGCACTATAAAAACTAGTGGTTAAAAAGATGTGTTTTATACCAAATTAGCAGTCAAAACAACTTTATTCTTTTATCTTTTTTCGCTGACTTATGAGTTTGCCGTAGTTTTATGCTATGATTACATTTTGCCTTGAATTCAGCAAAAAAATATTGAAAATTTATTTTGCCCTTCTGAACGCTAATTGGTATTTAGAATATTTGAAATTCAATTTTGTTCATACTTCATAAAACCTTATAGTGTCTAACTGACTTGCTAGCTAAGTTCCTCTAAAACTTAAAACCTGCTGTTAATGAAATTAAGGAGTTTTTGTCGTTGAGTGTAGCTGTTGGTTGTGAGTTGTCATTCAACACATACGGTGTAAAATAACCTCTTGATTTTACAAACTGATAAGCCGCATCTATATAAAAGTGCTCTTTTCTAAAACCTAAACCTGCACTATAAATTAACTGATTTTGTTTGTATTTATCCTCAACAACTTCGGTGTTAAATGGCGATGTTTTGTATTGCACTCCAGCTCTAATTCTTATTGGATCAAATTTTCCTTCTATACCAATCTTTATATTATGATACAATTTATATTTTTCTCCAATACCATCGTTTAAATCAGCTTCATAATCATTAAAGCCATCATCTTTAAAATTGTATTTGGCATTTCCAGCATCACTCAATTCGTATTCTACAGCTACAAAACCATATTTGTGTAAATAAGAACCACCAACACTCATTCTCCATGGCAAACGAATATTATAACTTACCAAACCATCTGGTGATTCTGCTTCTGCAATATAATCTTCATAGTCTACATATTCGTAAGCATTGTATTTGTCTTTCGCAAAAATTACACTTGGTGTTTTAAATGAAAATCCAACTCTAAAATTTTTATTGATTTGAGCTAACAATCCTAATTGAAAATTAACACCAACACCACTTACATTATAACTCGATTCATAATCAAAATAGTTAAAATTGTAAGAACTGTCAAACACATCTTCTTCATGATGAATAATGTTTTGCGTATAATTCAATACAGGCATTCCTAAACTTGCACCTACAAATATTTTATTGTTGTAACCACTCGCAATAGCAACAGCAGCTTCATTTAAACTACCTTTTCTTTTAAGTGTAATATCTTGTTGTACAAATGCATTTACTGATGAATATATTTGCTGGCTTACACTATCGTAGTATAGTAAATCTGTACCATACGACAAACTTGCATCAAAAGGAAAGTTGTTTTCTACATCGTATAATGTATTCGCATTATCAAATATAATTTCGTAGTGATTATCAATCAAACTATTATTAGCATTATAACCACTCATATAATAATTCTGATTAAATGTTGCTAGTCGGTTGTACGATAAGCCAAATTTAATACCATTCCATTTACTACTTTCTGTTTTATCATTTAAGTATTTAGAACTAAAAACAACGCCAATATTATTTACCTGAAAACCCAATTTACTATCATCTCTCTTATTGTCCAAATATTCAGTAGTCGCATTTAAGATAGGAACACCTAAAGTTATAGAACCTTCTGTGCTACTCAATTTGCCAATTCCAGCAGGATTAGTATTGATATTGCTAATGTCTGCACCTACAACACCCATAGTATTTCCTACTGCAATATTTCGTGCAGTACCAGTATTTTGCCAATAACTAAACTGTAAAATATCGGCATCAGACTGTGCAAATGTAGTTTGAGTGTATGCAATAATTAGCAATACAAGATATTTAACTTGTCTATTCATATTTATAATTTTTTGAATAACTTACTTTGTTTTCTTATTGATTTTTATACCAGAGTCTGTATTAGAACTTCCCGATTTATTACTCGGCTGATATCCTCCACCATTATTACCAGAGTTTTTATAATTTGAATTACTATTGGATTTGTTATAGTATATACTTCCGCCATTATTACCACCAGAATTATTATTCGTTGGTGTAGATGATTTCTTGATATAAGAACTTTTTCCTCCACTATAATTGGTATTTTGTTTTACAGGAACATTGGTTGGTGTTGAATATTTTGGAGTATTGGTAGTGGTTTTATTATAATAACCATCATTATTTCTTGGATAGTAGCCACTGCCATAATAACCGTTATTGCCATAATAGCCATTGTTGCCATAGTAACTACCGTAGTAATTATTGCCAAAGTAACTATTGCAACCTGGTGAATAATAACTATAATAAGGATTAGCCCATGGATTATACCAACTATTGTTATAGTAAGAATTATAGAAACTATTGTTAGACCAAGAGTTGAATCCATATGGTCCTTGCTGAATAATTATAGTTGTAGTAAATGGATTCCAAAAATTTTGATATGGATTACACCAACTTGGTGAAAATGAGTTACCATAAAATCTATTCCAATCAGAATAACCATACCAAGAATTTGGATTACTATAAGAACTATATCCTACACTAAAACGAACATTTGGATTGTGAAATCGTCTTATTCTATCAGAATAAGACATAGAATAATCGTCTTCGTCGTAGTATTGATTGTTATTGTAATAATTATTGTCATCATATCTATCACTATAATAATTATTATTTAAACCACTATAACTACTACCACTATTATTATAGCTTTGGTTTGATGATTGTGTTGATACTGGTTTTACTTTTTTAGGAGTGTATTCGTCATACACATCATCTCCAGCATAACTAAAATTAGACACTACAAACAGTGCAATCAGTGTTAATATATATTGTATCTTTTTCATAATATGAAGTTTAATTTTTTGGCAATCTTAAATGTCTTACATTTGTATACCAAAAATATAACAATTTAGTTTCAAAAAGTGTACCAAATTATGTTAATTAACAAAAAAGTGTTTCATGAGCAAGGCAATTACTAGTAAAGTAGAAGATTATTCGCAATGGTATAATGATTTAGTGATAAAAGGTGGACTAGCAGATTATAGTGCTGTAAGAGGTTGTATGGTAATTAAACCCTATGGTTTTACGCTATGGGAAAACATGAGAGATAACCTTGACAAAATGTTTAAAGATACAGGACATGTTAATGCTTATTTTCCTTTGTTGATACCAAAATCTTTTTTAAGTAAAGAAGCAGACCATGTAGAAGGTTTTGCTAAGGAATGTGCTGTGGTTACACATTACCGTTTAAAAAATGATGAAAATGGTAATGGTGTTGTAGTTGATCCTGAAGCTAAGTTAGAGGAAGAATTAATTATTCGTCCAACATCAGAAACGATTATTTGGAATACTTACAAATCGTGGATACAATCGTATAGAGATTTGCCAATTTTAGTGAACCAATGGGCAAATGTATTGCGTTGGGAAATGAGAACACGATTATTTTTGAGAACTGCTGAGTTTTTATGGCAAGAAGGACATACGGCTCATGCTACTGAACAAGAAGCGATTGCAGAGGCAGAACAAATGCTAGATGTTTATGCTGATTTTGCTGAAAATTTTATGGCATTACCTGTTATAAAAGGAACAAAAACACCCAACGAAAGATTTGCTGGTGCTGTTGAAACTTATACTATTGAAGCTTTAATGCAAGATGGAAAAGCTTTACAAAGTGGTACATCACATTTTTTAGGTCAGAATTTTGCCAAAGCGTTTGATGTTTCGTTTTTAAATAAAGACAATCAGCAGGAATTGGTTTGGGCAACTTCTTGGGGCGTTTCTACTCGTTTAATTGGTGCATTAATTATGGCTCATTCTGATGATGATGGTTTGATATTGCCTCCAAAAATTGCACCACAACAAGTAGTTATTATTCCGCTAACTTTTAAGAATGAGGCAGAAAATTTGCTATTGCAACAAAAAGTTGATGAAATCAATCAACAGTTAAAAGCAAAAGGTATTAGAACTTTGGTGGATAAAGATGAAACAAAACGACCTGGTTTTAAGTTTGCAGAATACGAATTAAAAGGCATGCCTATTAGAATAGTACTAGGTATGAGAGATTTACAAAATGGCGTAGCAGAAGTGGCAAGAAGAGATACTAAAGAAAAACAAAGCATTCCTCTTGATAATTTAGTTGAAACGATAGAAACATTGTTAGTAGATATTCAGCAAAACATTTATGATAAAGCTAGAACATTTAGAGATGCACATATTACCGAAGTAAGCTCTTGGGACGAATTTGTTGATGTACTAGAAAACAAAGGTGGTTTTATTGCTGCACATTGGGACGGAAGTAGTGAAACAGAAGATAAAATTAAAGAATTGACTAAAGCTACGATACGATGCATTCCGATAGATAATACTAAGGAAGTTGGTGCTTGTGTTTTAACAGGAAAACCAAGTACACAAAGAGTGTTATTTGCAAGAGCGTACTAATCTACTTTACTTTCTTAGGATTATCAGCTACAAAAGCTTTCCAACCAGTATATCGTTTGCCATTTTGATTGATGCTATTGAGTGAAAAATGATAACACATAGCAGCAGCTAAACCATCTGTTGCATCTAATTGATTTGGTAAGTCTTTAGTCTTTAATATTTGACAAAGCATAGCAGCAACTTGTTCTTTACTTGCATTTCCGTTTCCTGTAATACTTTGTTTAATTCTTTTTGGAGAAAATTCTTGAATAACTATTTTCTTTGATAATGCAGCTGCAATTGCCATACCTTGAGCTCTACCCAATTTTAACATCGACTGTACATTTTTGGCATAGAAAGGTGCTTCAATAGCTAAAACTTCTGGTTGATAACTGTTGATGATTTCTAACACTCTATCGTAGATTTTACACAACTTATCATAATGATCATCAAACTTAGAAGTATGTATAGTGCCAATAGCAATTAAATCGGCAGTATAACCATTTGCATTGATAATACCATAACCAGTAACTTGCGTTCCAGGATCAATGCCAAGAATAGTAATATTTTTTCTTTTGGTCACGCAATAAAGATAGCAATTAAATTGTGCTACTAAGCCAATATTTTTAGAGATTAAATTTGGTAGTTTTTTAATTTGATTATAACAACAACACTTATAAAAAAAATGCCCTTGAACTAACGAGTTGCAAGGGCGGAGGTTTTGGCACCTGTGATCCCGCTGGGATTCGAACCCAGGACCCATACATTAAAAGTGTATTGCTCTACCAGCTGAGCTACGGAATCTACTGCTTTATTAAAGCGAATGCAAAAATAACTTATTTTTCCTTATCTGCAAAATTGATTTTGAAAATTTTTAAGATTAACGCTTTTTTAAAATATGGAGTCTTTTTTTACTTGTTTTCCATCTTCGTATTCTAAGTTATAAATTTGCTTTCCACTTATTGTATCATAAACTTTTACAATACCATTATATACATCTATACCTCCAAAAATTTCAACCTTATTGCCTTCTACATATAGCTTTCCATTAGTAGCAAATTCTTTAGCGTCACCATTAATTTTTCCATCTTTCATTGTAGTTAAAGCACTTACCAAACCTTCACTGCTAGCATAATAGTTTTTCCAAACACCGTCCATCATATTGTCTTTGTACTTGCCTTCTTGTTTTATAAATCCATTTTCGTAGTACTCTTTATAATCGCCATCATAAACATCCATCTTAAAATGTCTTTCAATCATTAATTTACCATCTTGATAATATAGATTGCTAATGCCATCTTGTTTGCCATTTACATAATTCGATTCTTCCATTTTTGTACCATCATCATAAAAGCTAGTAAATTTTCCATCTTTTATATTTTGTTGCTTGCGTAAAACTTCATACGATTGTACTACTACGCCATTGTTGTTTTTTACTGTAACTGTTTTTCTTTTACAGGCAGAAAATATCAATATAACTGCTACAATCAAAAGATATTTGCTTTTATTTAATTCTAAATTCATGGTATTGTGTTTTTATATCTTATTTTTGTGTGAAAAATACGGAACATTATGCAAGATTTACAACAAATTATTGAAAAAGCGTGGGAAGATAGAAGTTTGCTAAACGATAATAATACAGTTGCTGCCATTGAAGAAGTTATAACGCAATTAGATAAAGGTTTATTGCGTGTAGCAACGCCAACGGAAAATGGTTGGATAGTAAATGATTGGGTAAAAAAAGCTGTGATATTATATTTTCCTACACAAAAAATGGAAACTATAGAAGTTGGTCCGTTTGAATTTTACGATAAAATTCCTTTGAAAAAAAATTATGAAGCATTGGGTGTTAGAGTAGTACCTCATGCAATTGCTAGAAGAGGTGCTTTCATACAAAAAGGCGTAGTAATGATGCCAAGCTATGTAAATATTGGTGCGTATGTTGATAGTGGAACAATGGTAGATACTTGGGCTACTGTTGGTAGTTGTGCTCAAATTGGTAAAAATGTACATTTAAGTGGTGGTGTTGGTATTGGTGGCGTGTTAGAACCAGTACAAGCTGCTCCTGTTATTATAGAAGATGATTGTTTTGTTGGTTCTAGATGTATAGTGGTAGAAGGCGTTCATTTAGAAAAAGAAGTAGTACTAGGTGCTAATGTAGTATTAACAAAATCGACTAAAATTATTGATGTTTCTGGAAGTGAGCCAATAGAATACAGAGGAAGAGTACCAGCGCGTTCTGTAGTAATTCCTGGAACAATGCCAAAAGAGTTTCCTGCAGGAACTTATCATGTGCCATGTGCTTTAATTATAGGACAACGCAAAGCAAGTACCGACTTAAAAACAAGCTTAAATGATGCTCTGCGAGATTTTAATGTTGCAGTATAGTTCAACAATATATATATGAATATCGGTTTTGATGGAAAGCGATTGTACCACAATGATACTGGATTAGGTTCTTACAGTAGAACAGTCCTTAAACGCTTATTGCAATTCTATCCTAATGAAGATTATAAAATCTTTGTTCACCATAAGTTTTATACTACTAGTCCGTTTAAACATACAGACCTAGTAGATAAAACAGTAGTTGCTAACCATTCATCTCCAAAAGCTTGGCGATTAAAATATATTCAAAATGAATTGATAGAAAATCAAATTCAGGTATATCATGGATTGAGTAATGAATTGCCAATAAACTTACCTAATCAAATAAAAAAAGTAGTTACCATTCATGATGTCATTCACAGCAAATTACCGAAGTCATTTTCTTTGTTTGATAGAATGATTTATAAAAAGAAAACAAAGAAAGCTATTCAAGAAGCAGATTGTATTATTGCTGTTAGTCAACAAACCAAAAATGATTTAGTAGAGTTTTTTGATGCCAATGAACATAAAGTAAAAATTATTTATCCAACTTGGAATCGAGAATTTGATTATCCTATTACTTATAATATTAAAGATGAATATTGGAATAAAATGCATATTCCTAGAGATTTTATTTTATATGTAGGAGCTATTAGCAAAAGAAAAAATTTTACTAGCATTTTAAAAGCGTTACTAACACCAGAAAACAAAGACAAAAATTTAGTTGCTGTAACACAAGGTGGCGACGAATTTAAAAAAGTAGAAAAATTTATCTACGAAAACGATTTACAAGATAGAATCTATTTTCTACACAATATACCCAACTACGAATTGCCAATAATTTATCATATGTCGCAAGGTTTAGTATATCCAAGTTTGTACGAAGGATTTGGATTGCCAATACTAGAAGCTCTTTGCTGTGGTAAACCAGTTATTACCAGTAAAGTTTCTTCTATGCCAGAAGTTGGTGGTGATGCTTGTATTTTTATAGATCCAAATAATGTAGAAGAACTAGCCAATGCCATACAATTTATCTACTACAATTTAGAGTACAAAGAAGAAGTAGAACAAAAGGCAAAACTACAAGTACAACAATTTGCACCAGACATCATGACCAAACAATTGATGGATATTTATCAGACTATTTAATTGATAAATGTTTATTTTGTTATCACTTCATCTCACCTATAATAGTAATGCCTCCTTTTACCTTTTGTCCAAGTATTACATTTACTTTAGTATCTAGTGGCAAAAACAAATCTATTCGAGAACCAAATTTTATAAAACCAAAGCTGTAACCTTGAGCTACTTCTTCGTCTTGTTTAATATAATATACAATTCTTCTAGCAACTTTTCCAGCAATTTGTCTCAACATTACATCAAAAGAACCATTGTCAATAACTATAGAAGTTCTTTCATTTTCGGTTGATGATTTTGGATGCCATGCTACTAAATAATTGCCATCGTGATATTTAGCATAAGTAATTTTTCCGCCAATAGGTGTTCTATTCACATGAACATTACTAGGCGACATAAATATAGACACTTGTAATTTCTGAGCTTTAAAATATTCTGGTTCATACACTTCTTCTACTACAACGATAGTACCATCTGCTGGTGCAATAATTTTCTTTTCATCTAAAATGATTTCTCTACTCGGATTTCTAAAAAAATAGACTACAAAAAACAAGAATACAGCACTTAAAATTTTTATAGCAAGTACTATATAAATATGTTGATGAAAGAAGTACCAAACAATCAAATTAAAAAGTAATGTTAATAAAACAGTTACTACAATTATTGTCCAACCTTCTCTATGTATATAGGTGTTTTCTTTCATATGCGAAACCTCAAATTAAATATATTGTTTTATTACCAATAAATAAAATAAACTAACAGGAAATGCAAATAGTAGTCCATCAAATCTATCTAAAAAACCACCATGTCCTGGCATAATAGTACCACTATCTTTTATTTTTAAATTTCGTTTTAACATCGACTCACAAAAATCGCCAATAGTACTTGTAACAGCAGTAATTAATGCTAAAATGGCAAAGTCTTTCCAAACAAAAGCACTAGTATCTAAACCCAATGCTTTCCATTGGTAAAATAAAAACAACAAGTAACTAAAACCAATACTTCCTATTACACCACCAAAAAATCCTTCCCACGATTTTTTTGGTGATACTCTTTCAAACATTTTATGCTTACCAAATAATGAACCAAATAAATAGGCAAAAGAATCATTGCTCCAAGCAAAAATCATAATAGCCAACAAATAAGCATAGGTATATTTTCCACTAGGAACAGCAATAAAACAAGTAGCAGAAAATGGTAGTACTACATATAAGAAGCCAACCATGTTTCTAGAAAAATTAATAATGTTAGAATTACTAGTGTTGAATAGCTCAATCGTTAACCAAAACAATGGCATTAATACCACTATAAGTAATGAAGCTGCTGGCAATTCACCTTTAGCTACGAAGAAACAAGAAATAAAATACAAAACTCCACTTATACTTGCTAATGCTTTATAAGCTACTTGCCATTTTCTGTTAACATCTGTCAATGGATAAGTAATAGTATGATATTCCATTAGTGTAAAGCATGTAAGTAATGCAAACAATATAAAGTACGACCACTCAGATAGCATTACACTACCAATCATGATAATTAAAAAAACAATGCCTGAGGCAATTCTTACACCTGTATCTTTTAAATCCATAGATTTAGCTCACAAAAGTAGTGCTTTTTTTATTACCAATTTTATAAAAAAGCATCATCAAAACTGCAAATGCAATTGTACTAGTTATAATTATAACAGCACTAGGCATCGTAGGATCGCCTGTTAAATCTTTAGAAATAACACCTATATTACCTAAATAAACACCCAAAACTTCCATGCCATTGTTAAATAAATGTGCTAGTACAGCCAACCAAATATTGCCAGAAAAATAATAGATATATCCAAGTAAAACACCTAAAGCTATTCTTGGAAGAAAACCAGAAAACTCAAAATGAATTAGACTAAAAACAATAGCTGACCATATTATAGCAAAGTGTATATTGGCTTTTTTTGATAGAAATTCTTGAAGTGTTCCTCTAAAAAACCATTCTTCTGCAATAGCTGGTAAAATGGCAATCATTAAAAAATTAATTAGAAAAGTACTTACACTTGTTCCAGATAATAAATTTTCTATCAATAGCTTGTATTCTTCTTGTTGTGATACTAGCCAATCTGCAAAAAAAGAATTTTTATTGATTTCAAACACAACACTCAGCAAAGGATAAAAACTAATAATTAGAAGTGGAATTAAGAAAAGCAGTTGCTTATTATAACTCTTTTTCTTAGGATAATCGAAGTAGTCATTGGTGGTTAATTTGCTAAACAACATTGCAGGCAACAGAAATACAACAAGAGTAGTAATCATTTGTGCAAAGCGTAATGGATGCAAGTTAACAGCTTCGGTAAGTAAATTTTTAATGTCAATTACAGCTAAACCATAAGCAGCTACCATAATTCCACCAGCGAGTAATTGTCCGCCAAAAAAACAAAATCCAAAAATTACAAAAAGTAAAATCAATTGAACTGGATATGGATATTTATTAAAGTTTGATTTTAATTCTTCCATTACTATTATCTTTGTGCAAAGATAGACATTAAAACAGCCAATTTTGATTAAAATAGGAAATATAAGTTTTGAAGCGTTTCCATTTATACTTGCACCAATGGAAGATGTAAGCGATCCACCATTTCGTGCTTTGTGTAAACAATATGGTGCCGATTTAATGTTTACTGAATTTATTTCTTCTGAAGGATTAATTAGAGATGCTAAAAAGAGTGTACAGAAATTAGACATTTTCGATTACGAACGACCAATTGGCATTCAAATGTTTGGTGGTGATGAAACAGTAATGAGTGAGTCTGCTAAAATAATTGAGCAAGCCAATCCAGATATTATTGATATTAATTTTGGTTGTCCTGTTAAAAAAGTAGTGTGCAAAATGGCTGGAGCAGGAATTTTACAAGACATTCCAAAAATGATTCGACTAACAGAAATGGTCGTAAAATCAACACAAAAACCAGTTACTGTAAAAACTCGTTTAGGTTGGGATGATAATAGCAAACACATTGTAGAAGTTGCAGAACGATTACAAGATGTAGGCATTCAAGCGTTATCTATTCATGGCAGAACAAGAAAACAAATGTACAAAGGCGAAGCAGATTGGACACTAATTGCGGAAGTAAAAAACAATCCACGAATGCACATTCCAATTTTTGGCAATGGCGATATTGATTCACCACAAAAAGCTATGGAGTATAAAAACAAATATGGTGTTGATGGTATTATGATTGGCAGAGCAGCTATTGGAGCACCTTGGTTTTTTAAACAAGTAAAACAATATTTTAAAGATGGAACCATCGTAGAATCTCCAGATATTGAAGAAAGAGTTGCTGTTATTAAGCAACATGTTCAATATGCTATTGAATGGAAAGGTGAGGTTTTAGGTATTTTGGAAATGCGACAACATTATGCCAATTACTTAAAAGGATTGCCAAATATCAAACCATACAGAACACTATTATGTACAGAAAAATCACCCAATATAATTTTTGAAATTTTAGATGATTTAAAAGCAAATTATTCTCTAGAAACTTTTTAATTACACCTTCAATAAAAGACAAAATTGTCCATTGTTATATTATAATTAATTTTACTTTTATAAAGGATAAAATTGTCCGTTATTCAAAGTTTATGAATAAATTTGAATGGGTAAAACCACAGAAGAATTTATTTATAATATTTAAAATCAAATAAGATGTTATCAAAATCACAAGCACGGTTTTTCTTCTTAGGAGGAACTGTTGTAACATTTTTAGTATTCATTGTACTATCGTGGGATTCGTTAGCCAATGATGTACCAAAACAAACACATTCAGAACAACTTTCTGATGCTGTTGTAAGAGGTAAAGAAATTTGGGAAAAAAATAACTGTATGGGTTGCCATACTATTTTAGGTGAGGGTGCTTACTATGCACCAGAACTTACTCGAGTTATTGACAGAAGAGGCGAAGGTTTTGTAAAAGTAGTACTTACCAATCCAGTTCCTTGGGCACCTAATGGAAGAAAAATGGTAGCTTATCATATGTCTGAAGAAGATGCTAATGATGTTATAGCTTTTTTAAAATGGATTAACGAAACAGATTTGAATGGTTTTCCTGCAAAACCAGATTTAAAATAAATTAAAAAATATTATCATGAAATATAAATCACAAAAAGTTGCCTATTGGTTCTTTGCATTTTCTATGCTATTGTTGGTATTACAATTAGTATATGGTTTTATTATGAGTTTTGCTCATATGGGTTTTGATGGATTACACAACTTTATTCCATTTAACACAGCAAGAGCAGTGCATACCAATTTATTAGTTGTTTGGTTATTATCTGGATTTATGGGAGCAGCTTACTACATTATTCCAGAAGAAGCACAACACGAATTAGTAAGTGTAAAATTAGCATATGTACAATTAATCTCACTAGCAGTAGTTGGTGTTGTTGCCATTATTGGTTATCACTTTAACTATTGGGAAGGAAGAAAATTCTTAGAAATACCACGACCATTAGACTACTTAGTCGTAGTAAATGTATTAACCTTTTTAGGAATTATTTTAATGACTTTATTTAAAGGAAAACAACGCACCACAACTTCATTAGTACTAACAATGGGTTTGGTTTTTGCAGCATTACTATATCTTCCAGGAATGATTTGGTTCGACAATCAAACTGTCGATTCTTTCTTTAGATGGTGGGTAGTACACTTATGGGTTGAAGGTGTTTGGGAATTAATCATGGGTGGTATCTTAGCCTTTTTATTGATAAAACTAACAGGTGTAGATAGAGAAGTTATTGAAAAATGGTTATACATTATCGTTGGTTTAACTTTCTTATCAGGAATACTAGGAACAGGACACCATTACTACTATATAGGTGTAGGAAAAATTTGGTTAATTGTTGGAGGAATTTTTTCTGCATTAGAGCCATTAGCATTTTTAGGTATGGCACTATTTGCTTTAGCAATGTATAGAAAAGGCGAAAGAAATCATCCAAATAAACAAGCTTTATATTGGACATTAGGTGCTGCTATTGTTTCATTTATTGGTGCTGGATTACTAGGAATGGCACATACACTACCACAAGTAAATTTATATACACATGGTACTTTAGTAACAGCAATGCACGGTCACTTAGCTTTTTGGGGAGCATATGGTATGATTGTTTTTGCCTTTATTAGTTTTGCTATGCCAAATTTAACAGGAAGAAAACTGTACGAAACAGTAGCTGGTCAGTTAGCTTTTTGGTTAACTACTATTGGTATGTTAGGCATGACAAGTGCTTTTGCTGTAGCAGGTGTTGCTCAAGTTTATTTAGAAAGAAGAATGGGCTTAGATTTTGGTATGGTACAAAAAGAAATTGAAGTACATTTCTTAGTACTTACAATTTGTGCTACTCTATTTACTACAGGAGTAATTCTGTTTATATACGAATTTATTAAATACGGAAAACCAAACGATGAAGCTTTAGTCGTTTCAGAATAATATTTAATATATTAATAGATGACAACAATGCCCTATTACAAAATTGTAGATAAGGAGGTAGATGTTTTTGATAAAACATATCAAAACAAATTGCCTTTATTGATAAAAGGACCAACGGGTACTGGCAAATCAAGGTTTGTTGAGTATATGGCAGCTCAACACAATAAAGAAATGATTACTGTAAGTTGCCATGAAGAAACTTCTGCAACCGATTTAGTTGGAAGATATATTATTAAAGGTGCTGAAACTGTTTGGATGGACGGACCTTTAACCAGAGCAGTAAAACAAGGTGCCATTTTATATCTTGATGAAATTGCAGAAGCACGACCAGATGTAATAGTTATTATACATTCTCTAACCGACCATAGACGAGAATTATATATAGATAAACTAGGAATTACTATAAAAGCACACAACGATTTCATGTTAGTAGCTTCTTACAATCCAGGATATCAAAGAGGTTTTAAAGAACTTAAACCTTCTACAAGACAAAGATTTGTAGCAATAACATTTAACTATCCAAAACAATCTGTTGAACAAGAAATTGTTGAGAACGAAACCAACTTAGCTAGTGCTGATGCCAAGAGCTTGGTTAACATTGCCAATAAAATTAGAAATTTAACAGAACTTGGATTAACAGAAACAGTATCTACTCGTTTGTTAGTAGATGCTGCACATTTAATCGTTTCTGGTTTGCCAAAAAGATTGTCGGTTAAAACAGCTATTATTGAACCACTTACAGATGAACAAGAAGTTATTGAAGCATTAGAAGATTTGTGTAACTTATTAATCTAACATGGGCTTAGATTTAGATGAAATATTATTTACCAAAGTCGCTAAATATTTTAGAAAAAAAAGCATAAATAAAACACTCAATGATGAAAAGGTAGTCCATTTATTTAACATTAAGCATAAGCTCAATATTTTAGCCAATGCAATAACTGGTTTGTCAATTAATATTTTTCCAGCAAAAAGAGAAGGTGGTTATAAAAACGACAATTTTTTCTTGCCAGTAAATATGATGCTTTTTTCAACGAAACAATTAAATGAACAATACTATATATATAGAATACTGTATTTATATATACAACAAAAATTAAATTTTAATTGGCAATCAGATGGAGTAGTTGATGAAGCATTGTCTCAACAAAAAGCAACCGAATATGCTCCAATAATTTTAAAGCAATTGTTTGAAGAATTTCCTTCAATTGAAAAAATATATAATACTTTAAAAGAAGAATTAATTAAACAAGCCAAAAATAATATTGTAGCTATTAATTGGTTGTATGGAAAATGGATGGTAAATCAACCAGAAGTTAATAATAACATTTTAACACATACTATTTCTAGTGATAATAAAAAACTGCAACAAGAACAAGCAATACAAACAACCATTAAAGTTAAAGCAGTAGAAGAACTTATTAATGTAACTATCGACAAAAAACAACAAGAAGATTATGTACTTAATCATAGTTTTGAAAAAGTAGAAACAGCAGACGAATTTCATGGCAATTGGAGAGATTTTGATGGCAGCGATGAGCTAGAAGATCATAGCGATGCTTTAGATGAATTAGATATGAAATTTACAGTTCGAGCTGATGACATCGTACATTCTGTTTATCATTCAGACTTTGTAGAAAATATGGCTATTGCAGAAAGTAAAGAAACCGAAACTGATAATAACTATATTCTTTATAATGAATGGAATTATCAAAAAAAATCATATAGAAAAGAATACTGTAAAGTATTTCCAAAAAGAATAACAGAAACCAATATTGAATTATATAAAAATACTTTACAGGAATATAGAACAGTGTTATTGTCCTTGCGAAAAATGTTAGCCAACATCAACAATAAACAACAGCAAATAAAAAGACAAACAGATGGTACAGAATTTGATTTAGATGCTTTAACCGATTTCTATACTGATATTTATGCGAAGCAATCTCCTAATGAAAAAATTTATATTGCACAGAGAAAAAGAGAAACAGATTTGTCTATTCTAATTTTATTAGATACTAGTTTGTCGAGTGATGGATATGCTAATAGCAACAAAATTATTGATGTAGAAAAGAAAGTCTCTATTTTATTTGGTGAAATCTTAAATGAAAATAAAGTTGATTTTGCTATAGGCAGTTTTTATTCTAAAACAAGAAATTATACTGTGTATCAAACAATAAAAGCATTTGACGATAGTTGGCAAAATGCAAAATATATTGTTGGAGCAGTTCAACCTTGTGGCTATACTAGAATTGGTGCTGCATTAAGACATGCAACACAACTAATAGCACAAAGATCATCAAAAAACAAATGGGTAATTTTATTATCTGATGGAAAACCAAACGACTATGACAAGTACGAAGGCAGTTATGGCATTTATGATGTAAAGCAAGCATTGAAAGAAATGCATCAACAAAATATCAATTCATTTGCATTAGCAATAGAAGCCAATGCCAAATATTATTTACCACAAATGTTTGGACAGAATCACTTTCAAATAGTTACCAATCCAATAGACTTATTACAATCGGCAGTAAAATTATATGAAAAAATAAAACTATATTCGCAGTAATACTTAAGTTTAAATAGAATATATTATTATGATAAAACACATTGTTTGTTGGCAATTGATAGAAGAAAATAAGTTAGAAAATGCACTAGCAATAAAAACTGCATTAGAAGAATTGAATGGAAAAATTGATGGACTGATAACAATAGAAGTCGGTACTAATGCACCAAATACACCAGCAAATAATTGGGATATAGTTTTATACAGCGAATTTGAATCGTTAGACGCACTAAACAATTATCAAGTACATGCATTACACAAAGCAGCAGGAGCAATCATCAAACCACTAACTACAAATAGAGTTTGTGTAGATTATGAAGTGTAATACCACTTACTTTCTTTCCCAATAGTTAATGGCTTCTATATTGTCGATGATGTTTAAATAACTTTCGTAGCGACTAATAGCAATTTTATCTTTTGCTAAAGCTGTTAGCACAGCACAATTCGGTTCATTAATGTGCATGCAATTACTATACTCACATTGATTTTTTAGCTGTCTCATCTCTACAAAATAATCACTTACTTCTTCTGGTTCTAAGTGTAGCAAAGCAAATTCTTTAATGCCTGGTGTATCTATAATAAAAGCATTGTCAAATATCTCAAACGATGTAGCAAATGTAGTGGTGTGTTTTCCTTTGTTCCATTTATTAGAAATCTGTCCTGTTTTTAAATTTAAATTTGGATTGATTTGATTGACCAAAGTGCTTTTTCCTACACCAGAATGTCCTGTAAGCAAACAAGTTTTATCTGTTAAAATTTGGCGTACTCGTGCAATATCTTCTTGATTAAAAGCATTAATTGCAAAAATAGAATAGCCAATATTACTGTAAGTATTGATCCAAGTTGCTGCAATTTCATTTTCCTTTGCTTTCCATAAATCTTTTTTATTAATGATGATAGTTACTGCAATATGATAACATTCTGCAGCAGCAATTACTCTATCAATAAATCCTAATGAAGTTCTTGGCTGACTGATACTTGCTATAATTAGTACTTCATCTATATTTGAAGCCACTATATGCCTTTGTGTTTTGTGTCGTGGTGACTGACGAATGATATAGTTTTTTCTTGGAAATATTTTTTCTATTACATATTCATTATTATCCAATAAAATTAATTCGACTTCATCTCCGACAGCAATTGGATTTGTCGTGTCAAAGTTTTCTAATTTAAACTTACCTTTTAGTCGAGCATTTACCGTTTGTTTATTTTCTAAACTCACTTGATACCAACTACCAGTTGTTTGTATGACTTTACCTTTCAATTTGTTGAATTAAATCTGACAGAAATGTAGCATCTTCTTCTATAGCTGTTCCAACTACAATAACATTTGCACCTGCATTAAAAATAGCCGTTGCTTGTGCTATAGTTTTAATTCCTCCACCAACAATTAAAGGAATATTAATTTGTTGTTTTACAGCTTCAATTAATGTGGTAGGCACGCTTTGCAAAGCACCACTTCCAGCTTCTAAATAAATAGCTTTTAAACCCAATTGTTCGCCAGCCAAAGCAGTACAAGCAGCAATATCATTTTTGTTATTTGGAATGGCTTGTGTATTACTAATATATTGTACCGATGTTTTATTATTTCCATCTATTAATATATATCCAGTAGATATAATTTCTAAATTACTTTGTTTTAGTAATGGAGCGGCATGAACTTGCTGACCTATTAAGAACTCTGCGTTTCTTCCAGAAATTAAAGACAGCAATAAAATAGCGTCGGCACTACTACTAATCTGATTATAATTTCCAGGAAAAAGCACCACAGGAATAGTCGTGTTTTGCTTAATGATTTGAATGATTTGTTCTAAATTATTGTGTAGTAGCAAACTTCCACCAATAAAAAAATAGTCGATTTTATTTTGAGCAATCGTTATTAACTGAAGCAGTTTTTCTTCATTCATTTTGTCAGGATCAATCAAAACAGCAATTTGCTTTGATTTTTGTTGTAGCGTGTTATATAGTAGCGTATTTGACATGACTATTCAAAAATACGATTTTAAGCCAAATTTAGTCGATAAGTTTATACATTCCTTGATATTAATTTATCAATTACTATGAATTTATTGCGTTACTTTGTGCCATGCAAAAGAAACGAATTTTACAATTAAGCATTGATTTTATTATGCTCGTGCTTAGTTTTATTGTTGCTTATTTGCTTGTTGGCAAGTATCAACCAATAATGAGTTTTTCTTTTTTTTCTTTTTTGATGATGCTGACTGGCATTGCTGTTTTTTTTGGAAAATTAGCAATACATAGTAAAAGTAGTTGGTTGATGAATACGGTTTGGACAACGAGATTATTGTTTTTTGCTTCGTTGCTGTTAGTATTTTATTTAATGATTCAACACTTTTTTTATTTAGATGTTTTGGAAGATTATACTATAAAATCGTTGAAGAAACCAGCAGTCCATTTAGTAGAAAACATTGCTTATTCAGATATTTATAAATTAAAAAGTCTAATTATCATCATATATAAAATAGCTATAGTTGCTGTAATTATTGTATTGATAAAAAGTGTTTTAAAATTCTTCCGAGATTTAAAACTGAACGATTAAGCAAGAGATTTACTATAAATAAAATGCTTAAATACTGCTTAATTGAAGATAAATTTTTAAATTAGAGTAATTAAATGAACTATTTAAAGCAATATTTTGTTTTATTATAGTATTGAAGAACTACCGTGAATTGATGATATGGTTTATAATAAAGAAAATAAAGATTTGGAAGAAGCAATCTTAATTAAGTCTGCAAAGTCTGCATCATCTAAAGCTATTAGAACATCTAAAGCATTGGGTTTAACCATAAAAATTGTAAAAGACAATAAAATAATTGAGGTACTTCCAGATAATTCAACAAAAGTAATTCAATCACTTCCAAAACCAACCGTCGCTGTTTCTGGACTTAAAAAAGGAATGAAGTTGACTATAAAAGATGGCGATTCCAAGAATTAGAGTATTTGCAGGACCAAATGGTTCTGGGAAAAGTACCTTGTTTGATAGTTTTTCTAAGAAATATCCAACAGGTTATTTTTTGAATGCTGATTTTATTGAAAACGAATTGACAAACAAAGGATTTATTGATTTGAATGATTATCAATTGAAACTTACACAAATTGATTTAGAAAATTTTTATCAATCGGAAAGAGCCAAATCTTTAATTCAAAAATCTATAAAAGATGGTCATCAAATTGATGTTAGTATTCAAGAAAATGTAATTACAGACAAAACAAAAAGTAGTCATAGCTATGAAGGTGCTTTAATTAGTATGTTTTTAAGACATCATCTTCAATTTAAGAAATTAGATTTTTGCTTTGAAACAGTAATGAGTCATTCTTCTAAGATTGAAGAAATTAAAGAAGCAAAAGCTATTGGATATAAAGTTTACTTATATTTTATTGCAACAGAACATCCTGATGTAAATATTTCTAGAGTAGAAAATAGAGTTCAAAAAGGTGGTCATCAAGTTTTGGAAGATAAAATCGAATCAAGATATTATAAATCTTTAAACAACTTAATTGATGCAATTAAAGTAGCTGATAAATCTTATGTTTTTGATAACTCTCAAGATAGATTTAGATTAATTGCAACTGTAAAAGAAAATAAAGCATTAGAGTTAAAAGTAAATCAAAGAGATTTGCCTAATTGGTCTATCAATAATATTTTAATATATTATATTTAAAACGCTATAATATCTAATTTGTTCTTATTTTTTCTGATGTATTGAATGATGTTCTTTGCTGTTTCTGCGTTTTCTTCAATTGGAATGATTTGTTCTTCTAACAAGCTAAAATCATTAATAAATTCTGGTTGATAAAAGCAGTAACCTATTAGTGTATTGTCTTTAATTAAGAAAGCACATTTTTCATCAAAATTTCTGCCTTCGTCTATCAAAATAAAATTTTCATTTGGATAAGTAAACTTAGACAAAATATCATCTAATTTTTTATTATAAATAAAACTAGAATCTATTTTTTTAAACGAAGGCATTGTCTTAAAGTTGCTTAAAATATGCTGCATCATTTTTTCTGCTTTCAACTTAGAAGTAAATTTAATTATTGGTGTTTCTGCTTCGTCAATTACTTTTACCATTAATTTTTTAAATCCAGCTGCATCGTTTTCTGCAAAAATTCCAAAAGAAAAATCACTAGTAAATTGTTGTTTATTGTACTTTGGCTGATGCTGTTGCACATAGTGTTTTTTTAATAATATAGCTAACAGTTCATTTCCTGTAAGTTCAATTTCAATACTGTGTGTTAGTTCAAACAATTCTTTTTTGTAGCGTTCCTTTGGTTTTTCTTTATAAAAATAATATATACTATCTTTAATATTTTTTGTTTTATCTATATGTAAAATATTATTTTCTTTATCTCGAAACAAATACAATCCAGTTTCTTCTGGCAAAGATTCTATAAAGTGAACATCAATAGTATCTGGTAAAAATAGCGTAGGTTTCTTTATGGTGTGTTTAAAAAAATCTTCGTTATGATGCAGTATAATTTTTTCAAACAAAATGGCTGTTGCTCTTGCATCACCAAAAGCTCTATGTCTGTTATCTATAGGAATTTCTAAAGCACTACACAGTTTTCCTAAACTATACGATTTCTGTTTTGGAAATGCTTTTCTACTCAACTGTACCGTATCTAAAGTTTGTCGCTGAAAAGGTGTATTTAATCGTTTAAACTCATTTTTAATAAAGTGATAGTCGAACTTGGCATTATGTGCTACAAAAATTTTATTATGAGTTAATTGATTAATGGTATCTGCAACTTCTTCAAACGAAGGTGCATTGGCAACCATGCTATTGGTAATTCCTGTAAAAGTAGAAATAAAGGCATTTATTTTTTTATTCGGATTAATAAGCGTAGTGTATTCTTCAATTACTTTTTCGCCATTGTGAATGATAATGGCAATCTCAATAATTCGTTCTGTTATATTATTGCCACCAGTAGTTTCTATGTCAACAATTGCAAACAATTACCTCAAATCTAATTCTGTATTATCACCAATATTCAACGACTGACCTGCACTTTTAATCGTAGTATCATTGCCAATTAACGAATGATACAACATAATGTTTTGTAACCTGCTGAAACTACCTATTATAGAATCTTTTATTATAGCACTATCTATATGAACATCATCACCAATAGTAGCATTTGGTCCAATAATAGCATTTTCTATGTGTACATTTTTTCCAATAAACACAGGTGGTATAATTACACTATTAATACATTTCTTAGTGCTTTTGTTTTTGTTACTTTCTTTTAGAAGCAATGCATTGGTCTTTAATAAAATATCTTTCTGTCCACAATCGTACCAATTGGTAACTTTAATTGCTTTAATAGGAATTTCTTTTTTCAACATCAACATAATAGCATCTGTAATTAAATACTCATTATTCGTTTTTATTTTTTTACTAATGTTAAAGTCTAGTGAATTAATTAATTCATTATATTCTTTAATCTTATATAATCCAACTAATGCCATATTTGATTTTGGAATTTTTGGTTTTTCTACTACTTTAACAATGTTGTCTTGTTCATCAATTTCTGCTACGCCAAAAATTCTTGGGTCATCTACTTTTTTAATACCAAAAACCGAATGTTTAGCATTGACAAATTCATTTAAATCTGTCTCAAAAATAGTGTCGCCTAGTACTATAATTACTTCTTGTTCTTTTTTAATAACTGCCTTCGTTAACCAAATAGCATGACCTAAACCTTCTCTTTTTTCTTGAAAAACAAATTGCTTTTTTAAGTTTGGATAAGCTTTATCTACATAGTCTTTTATTTTATCGCCTAAATAACCAATTACAAAAACAAAATCATTTACACCAACTGCTTCTAGTTGCTCAATAATATAACCAATAATAGGTTTTCCTGCAACAGGAATTAAACACTTTGGCTGCGAATAAGTATGTGGTCGTAACTGTGTACCTGCACCTGCAACAGGAATTATGGCGGTTAATTTTTTACTCATGATGATAAATATACAAATTCGAGATATGTATTAGCATAACAAAGATAATTATTGTGCTATTAATTTATCATCACGAATTAATTAATCCAAATAAAACTTGATGTATTTTTTATATTTGTAACACAATTACAACCATGGAAAGAGATAAAAAGATATTTTCGTTGATTAACGATGAGTTACACCGACAAACGGTAGGTATTGAATTAATTGCTTCTGAAAACTTTACTAGCAAACAAGTAATGGAAGCAATGGGTTCTTGTTTAACGAATAAATATGCCGAAGGTTATCCTACAAAAAGGTATTATGGTGGTTGTGAAGTGGTAGATATTGTTGAACAAATTGCTATTGATAGATTGTGTGAATTATTTGGTGCTGAATATGCCAATGTACAACCACATTCTGGTGCACAAGCAAATGCAGCTGTTTTCTTAGCTTGTTTACAGCCTGGCGATAATATTTTAGGTTTCGATTTATCGCATGGTGGTCATCTTTCTCATGGTTCGCCAGTTAATTTTTCAGGAAAAGTGTATCGACCACACTTTTATGGTGTAGAAAAAGAAACAGGTTTAATTGATATGGATAAAGTAGAAGCTAAAGCAAAAGAAGTACAACCTAAATTAATTATTTGTGGTGCTTCTGCTTATGCAAGAGATTGGGATTATGCTCGTTTTAGAGCTATTGCAGATAGTGTTGGTGCTATTTTAGTGGCTGATATTGCACATCCAGCTGGATTAATTGCTAAAAAGAAATTAAATGATCCAATGCCTCATTGTCATATTGTTACTTCTACTACACATAAAACACTACGAGGACCAAGAGGTGGTGTGATAATGATGGGAAAAGATTTTGAAAATCCGTTTGGAGAAAAAACACCTAAAGGAGAAACTAAAATGATGAGCCAAGTGTTGAACGCTGCTGTTTTTCCAGGTATGCAAGGTGGACCATTAGAACATGTAATTGCAGCTAAAGCAGTTGCTTTTGGCGAAGCATTAACTGATGAATATGATACATATACCGATTTAGTTATTGCCAATGCTCAAACTATGGCAAACGAATTTATTAGAAGAGGTTATAATATTATTTCTGGTGGAACGAGTAATCATTTAATGTTGATTGATTTACGCAATAAAAATATTACTGGTAAAGAAGCAGAAAAAGCTTTGGGCTTAGCAGATATTACAGTAAATAAAAATATGGTACCATTTGATGATAAATCGCCGTTTGTAACATCAGGAATGAGAATAGGTACAGCAGCTATTTCTACTAGAAATTTGAATGCAGAAGATTGCTTACAAATTGTAGATTGGATAGATACTATCTTAATGTCTAAAGATGATTTAGCATTAATAGAAGCTATCAAATCTAAAGTGCATGGCTTTATGAGCAATTTTCCTTTGTATTGATTTCAAAGTATAATGGCTTATAAAAGAGTCATCGAATCAAGTTACTAAAAATTACACCTTAGAAAAAGTAGTTTTCTCGCAGTTGTATGTGTTTAGCAAGTAATCATCTAGTTCATCTGCTTTGCTTATCATTCCAGATAAATTTTGTTGTATTTGTTTACTAGCGTCTGTATTAATATCGCTAATTCTTGTTCTATAAGAAATATATATTTTATTATCACTTATTCCAAGCTGATATGGTGTGATTGGATTGCTCAACAAATAAGTAAATAGTGTTTCTAAATTTTCTTTTGGTAATTTATTCAATGGCGATGTGGCATATAAGTACTTAGAATTATAAACAAAGATTCTAATTAAAGCAGAACCTTCGTGAAATTCCCAAAACTCTTGTCCAGCTCTTGCTAAAATTGGATTGATATTAATATTCTTTAAGGCATCTTCTACAAAAGTGCAGAATTTATTCAAAGGTACTTCGTCAAATATTTTATCGTTGATATTCGCACCACAGACTTCACAATAATCTGTTTTTTCATACATTAAATGACTACAACTTTCGCATTTTAATGCAAACGACTGTATGCCTTTGTCTTCATAACTATTCAACTCTTCCATTACAACAGCTGCTGGAATAGCAAAGCCAACATTGTCTGCTTCAGTAAATTTTGCAGTAGTAACGCCAACCAAAACGCCTTCGCCATTTACCACAGGACCACCACTATTTCCTGGATTTACTGCTGCATCTGTTTGTATATAATTTTTTCCATTCAACAATTGCTTTGGATTAGACACAATACCTTCTGTAATAGTATATGGCATGCCAAAAGGAAAACCAAGTACCCACAATTTATCTTGATTACTTACTGGTTTCACACTATCAAAAGGAATGTCTTGAGTTGGTTTAAATTCAGATTTTAAAAATGCAAGGTCTGCATCTGGATTTACAAAAACTACTTGAGCCAAATATCTATCTTGATTTTGGTCTTCAATAGCTACTTGTTTATTGCCTTCTATTACATGATAATTAGTAACAAATAAATCTTTTTCTTTAATATAAAATCCACTTCCGCTTCCACCAGAAGTATTGATTTTAAATACTGCATTTTTTAGTAATTCGTGGTTCATAGTATTAGTTTTTATTGAATATTTTACTAAAGAATCCTTTTTTCTTAGTTTGCGAATCTTCTGTTTTTATTATTGGTAATTTATCGTTAGTCATAATTTGATGAACAGCTTGATAAAGTGTATTGGCTGCAACATTATCTGGTTTGTTGGCTGCATCTTGCATAGCTTTTTCTAAAATAGCAGCAATATTTGATTCTATATTATTGCTATAAAACAAATTGTAGATACCATATTCTAATGAAAACATTGCACCAATATAATCGTTGTTTTGAATCTCTTTTTGAGCATTGTCGTACGCATATTTTAAATTCTTTCTTATTCCATCTAAATTAATATTATATTTGTAAGGAATAAATGTATCTATATAATATAAATCATGTAAAAACTCATCTTTTGATTGATGGATATTTTTTTCTAGGAAATTCTTTGATTCATTTAATCGTTGATAATAATCGGCTTTGCTATTTAAAAAAGACATGGTGCGTTCTATCTGATTTCTGAAACTACCTTGTGGAGAACACAAATAGTCAATTTTCAAAATAGTAATCGCTAAAACATCCCATAAATATTGCGTAATTCTTTTATTTTCTAAATAGTCGTAAGCGTAATTTGCTTCTTCTATATATAGTTCTATCTTTTCCCAAACCGACTGTTTCTCTGCATCGGTAAAAGGTCTAATTTTTGGTGCAACAATATGCGATGCATTGAACTTATCAATAAAATCATCATCATAGATATCTGCATTAATACAAATTTCTCTTAGTACATCATAAATTTTATACGGTTCACATAATTCTAAAGGCACTTCATATCTAAACAACAGTTTATTGTCTTCCAAATCTATTCGAGAAGTAGATAAAGGATAAAAGTTAATTTGTGCTACTTGTCTTAAAATAGGTACTTTTTTTGCTTGTTCTATATTTAAGAATGGTGCTTCAATTTTTAAAACATCATCTATATATATATGAACAATAACTGAACCATGTGGAATTTCGTAAACAGTTTTATCTGCATTTGCATACTTCTGATCAATATCAGGATCTACAAAGTGTAAAATTCCTCTAATACAATCTTTATATTGCTTGTCTTCGTACAATTTTAATACAGTATCCCAATAATTATCAGGCACATTATTTTTATACGGTGGAATAACTGATTTATGGAAAGAAAAGTTGTTAAGCATAGTTTTTTAATTAAATAAGTATTACTGACCACAAATTAAATTAATTTTTCCTTATTATAAAAAAGCAATAATCACTAATTATTTTTATATTTTTGTTAGAAGGTAATGGCACCTAAAATAAACATACTAATTGCAGACACTCAAATCTTAGTACGAGAAGGTTTAAAATGTTTATTAAGCAAGTACAAAAACATAGCAGTTATTGCAGAAGTAAGTAATTCTAAAGACTTAATTTTAAGTAGTAAAAAGCTACAACCAGATGTTATTATGTTTGATTATTGGCATCCGACTGCTTTTGATATTGACGATATTACTCTAGTAAAAAATGTGTCGCCAAAATCGCAGTTTGTAGTTATCTCTGCTGATAATTCAAAACAAAATGTACTTAAAGTTATTGAAAAAGGTGTGTTGAGTTACTTAACTAAAGAATGTGACGAAGAAGAAATTATTGGTTCGATAAGAGCAGTACTTAAAAAAGAAAAGTATCTGTGCCATAAAGTAATTGATATTATTATTGACAAACACACGCATCAAGGCGAAGATATTTGCAAAGCATTTAATTTATCATCTAGAGAAACAGAAATTATAAAATTAACTGCAAAAGGTTGGGACGCAAAAACCATTGCAGAACATTTGTTTTTAAGTACGCATACTATCTATACACACAAAAAGAATATCATGAAGAAGCTAGACATTAATACTACTTCTGAAATGATAGTATATGCTATTCAAAACGGATTAGCTGAAAAAGAAGAATTGGCTTAGTTGAAAAAATACATCTTATATTTACTATTAATATTATTTATTACTTCCTGTAAAAACAAGCAAGATTCCTATTTTTATTTTAAAGATGATGCTGATTTTTTTGCCAACAATACTGGTTTAAGTGATACTGCATTTATTGGCAAACAAGTTTTTTTTGATACTTCGCTCTCTGTGCCAAGTGGTATGAGTTGTGCTTCATGTCATTCGCCAAGCAGTGGATTTAGCGACCCAAGACACAGTCCGTTTTCTGTAGGAGCAGACAACAAAAGCATAGGTAACCGAAATGCAATTACTATTGCTTACAATGCATTTGCTCCAATTAGACATGGCGACATGAAAAATGGTGTAATGGAAAGTTTTGGTGGCTTTTTTTGGGATGGTAGAGCTTTGCTAATGATTGATCAAGCATTTTCGCCTTTATTTAATAAAGATGAAATGAACAACACTGATTTTAAATCATTGGCAAATACAATAAGAAAATCTTATTATTATAAAGATATTAAAAAACTATATGAAAAATACAATCTAAATGATGACCAAACACTATTGGCGTTTGTATCGAATGCTTTGGTGGCGTTTGAGCAATCTAAACAAGTAAATTCGTTTACTAGTAAATTTGATTTTTATTTAGCAGGAAAAGTAAAATTGACTGATGAAGAAATGCAAGGTTTTTTATTGTTTCAAGATACAGCTAAAACACAGTGTATTACTTGTCATACATTAGATAAAAACGAATTATCAGGAAAAATATTATTTACAGATTTTTCTTATGATAACATCGGCGTTCCCAAAAACACACATCAAAATAGTTTGCCATTAGATAGTGGTTTAGGTGGTATTGAGTTGCGAAAACCTTTAGAAATAGGAAAATTTAAATCGCCAAGTTTGCGTAATGTAGCTATTTCTGCACCATATATGCACAATGGCGTGTTTAATTCGTTGGAAGAAGTTTTAGAATTCTATAATGAAAGAGACATCAATCCGAAATTTAAACCAGAGTATCCATTAACCATGAATACAACAGAATTAGGCAACTTAAAATTAAGTCAAGATGAGATTGATGCACTGATTGCCTTTCTAAAAACACTTACAGATGGTTACAAATTACAACAATAAAATATCTATTTATGTATTTATTTTTAAATATTTTATATTGCTAAAATCTATTGATTTTATTTTCCTATATATCATTAAAATAATAATAGCTAAATAAATCAATACCATTATAGTACTAATTAATGGATCTATTGGATAAAAAGCATACAATGATTTAGGTACACCTTTTAAAAGCACATACGGAATAAAAAAGTACCAAATCAACATATAGAAAAACCAAATTAGATTGGCTTTTTTTACTTCATTTATATGTAAATAAATATTGACTAAAATATCTTTTGCTAAAAATAAAATTACAACTATTGGTATTAGAAAGTTAGAACCAATATTCTCTTTAAAGAGAGAAAGATTAAGTGATAATATAATTGCTGTAATCATACAAAAACAAAGTGTAATTAACCACAATGGTAAATTTAGAGCCACTTTTCTATAATTCTTTTCTTTAAAAGCAGATAAAACAAATCTATAATTTATAATACTAATTGGTTCTAATAAAATAGTAATTAAAACTGTTGTTATTAAAACAGCATACGATTTAACAAAGTAAACATTGTATTGAATAAATTCGCCTAATTCAGTTTCAAATAGAAAACCTGAAAAATAAACCAATAGAAAAATATTAAAGCATATCCATGCATAAGGTAATAATTCGTAATTTAATTCTTCTTTAATTAATCTATATGCACCAAGCAAAGCCCAAAAGGTAAAACAGATTGAAGAAAGTAAAGTAAATATGGAATAATTAAAAGGAATATCGTACCATAAAATAAAAGTCTCATTTGTAGAAATAAAAGAGTGTATTAAAAAATACATTAATATCATATATATTAACAATATTGGAGTAAAATTAAAATTGCCTAAATCAGAAACATCATCTTTTCTTTTAATAAACAGAATACTCAATATCAAACCAAGTGAATGAAACATAACTGTAGTTAATATTATTTTTAAAATACCACTTAGTTTAGTTCCAACATCGTAACCACTTAAAAGTGCAGCCAATAAAGCAATCGTTAGAATAATTAAACCAAAAGCCCAATTATATACAACAGGTCCAATTAACTTACCAACTAACATATCTTTTGCTTCGAGTGCCGACATTTTTTGATAAATCCATGTTTTATTTCGTATTTCACTAATTTGTGAATTGGCTACTATAAAAGTTCCCCAAAAAGTATTAAATACAGTAAAAAAGAATATGGATATACTATATACTTTGTCTGATGAATTGCTACTAAATATTTGAGGAAACATCAAACTAAACAAATAGACTACTGCAATAGCAATATAAACCGTTCTAAAATTATATAATTTTATATTTTTATTTAATTCTGCTAAATTCATTGTATTGGATTTAAACTTTCAAAATATTTGTCTTGCATCTTTTTCTCTTTTATTTCAAAATGATATAAACCAATATTGGCATTTGCTAAAAACTGCAATAGCTTGGCTTGTTCATTTTCATTAGTAGAGAATAAAATAGTCAATTGGTTATTAATTATACTACAAGTAATTTCGTTACTGTATTGTTTAATTGTTTGTTCTAAAGTTTGTTGTTCGCAATTGGCTCTTACTACAATATTGCATAAACTTGTTACTATATGAGTACTCTCTGCAATTTCATTTTTAGATTGATAAATTGTTCCATTTCTAATAACAATTAAATCAGTGGCATATTCTTCTAGTTCAGCTAAAATGTGTGAAGATACTATAATGGTAATTCCACTATTTTTTAAATTAATAAACAATTTACTAAGATGTAAACGAGCTTCAGGATCTAAACCAGAAGCAGGTTCATCTAAAATTATATATTTAGGTTTATAAATAATTACTTGTCCAATAGCCAATCTTTGTCGCATTCCTCTCGACAAATTGATTGCCTTTTCGTTGATCTTGTCTTCTAGCTGTATGTATTCTAGCGTTTCTTTTATAGCAGCAGGAATTATATTAATGTCCATTCCATGACTTGCTGCTGCATATTGTAAATGGTCTTTTACCGTAAGTGTATTATACAAACCAAAAAAATCTGGTAAAAAACCAATGAGTTGATGTGCTTCTCTTGGCGACTGATACACATCTATTCCATCAATTAAAATATTACCATAACTTGGCTTTAATAAACCACAAATATTGTTGAGCAAAGTTGTTTTTCCTGCACCATTTGGACCAACAATTGCAGTTATCTCATTTTCTTTTATTTGAACATTAACATCATACAATGCTCTATGTTGTTTATAGTCATGTGTTAACTGTTTAATTTCTATCATTACACTTTTAATTTTTCATTTACTAAGATATAAATATTATTAAACTAAGTATCCTATCTCAAAAAATTAATAACACATTATCCAACTAAAATTAAGAATAATTTCCTTATATTAGTTTTAGTGAATTTTTTAGATACATATGAAGATACCATTCATCTAAAAGATAATGTAACACAACTGCAAAAACAGTTGCATAGTGTGCTTACCATTACACAAGCTATTAATGCCAACACACATACACCAGAATTAATTGAACTTTATAAACAAACACTACAAAAACATTTAGGTGTAGACGAAATTGCACTATTTATTTACAATGAAGCTTGGAAAAGACCACTCTATATTCATCAAGAAAAAGAAGAGTTTATTCCTGTTGAAAATAATATCAGACAATATGCCTTAGCTACAAAACTAAACAAAGAAGAACAATTATTATTCAATGGATTTAAATATGTAATTCCAGTATATCATAAAAAACAACCTTTAGCATTCGCCTTATTTGGAGATATTAATAACACTCATCAGCAAACAGAAGATTCGCTATTAGAATTTGCACAAGTAATTACTAATATTATTGCAGTTGCCATAGAAAATAAACGACTGTTTTATAAAGAAGTCGAAAAGAAGAATTACGACAAAGAGTTAGAGTTAGCATCGAAAGTGCAAACCATGTTAATACCAAAACAGTTGCCAAAAAATAAAATGTACGAGTTTGCAGGATTGTATATTCCGTACAAAGGTATTGGTGGCGACTACTACGATGTTATTCATATTAGCAAAGATGAATTTGTTTTTTGTATTGGCGATATTTCTGGAAAAGGTATTGCTGCTGCTTTGGTAATGGCAAATATACAAGCGTATTTAAATGCTATTGTAGAAAGCAAAGTAAGCGACCTACAATTTATAGAACGACTTAATAGAAAAGTTTTTTCGATTACGAATGGCGATAAGTACATTACACTTTTTATTGCGAAGTACAATATTGTAACCAGAAAATTGGTATATATTAATTGTGGTCATGTTCCACCAATTTTGTGTAATGACACAGCGTGTATTTTGCTAGACAAAGGTACGACAATGCTTGGCGTATTTGAAGAATTGCCAAAAATAAATATACAAACTATAGATATTCCTAATGAATCTATATTAGTTAGCTTTACAGATGGACTGAATGAGTTAGAAAATAATGAAGACCAACAATACAGTTGTAATAGAATTTATGAGTTTGTAGCCAAGTATCATAAATATTCTACAGAAGTATTTAACAAAGTACTCTACGATGATATTTGCAAATACAAAGGCAATAAATTATTCAATGATGATATTAGTGTACTCACTGCAAGGTTTTATTGATAGCATACTTATCTTTATTGCTCTAATTATAATTATTTCTAATGTACTTTACAGGTGTTATCACCTGTAAAATTATAAAAAAATGTAAAATATTTATTATCTTGTATTATGGAAGAATATTTTCCTCAATTTTTTACAGCAACAATTTATAAATGGTATCCGATTTTAAAAGCAAGTGAAGTGAAAGATATTATAGTTAATAGTCTTACTTTTTTAACAGAGAATAAGAGAGTTTATGTTCATGCCTTTGTAATTATGGATAATCATATACATTTAATTTGGAGAATTAGAGCGGGTCATTTGCAAAAAAGTATTCAAAGAGATTTTTTAAAATATACTGCTCAGCAAATTAAATTTTATCTACAAAAAAACAATCGTGCTTTACTTGAGTTGTGTAAAGTAAATTTAAAAGATAGGCAATACATGATTTGGCAACCTAACTCTATGAGTATTGACTTATACACGGATAGAGTATATAGTCAAAAAATAGACTACATTCATGATAATCCAGTAAAAGCAAAACTTTGTTTAAAAGCAGAAGACTATTTTTATTCAAGTGCAGATTACTATTATTTAAATAAAAGTAAATGGAAATTTATAAATAATGAAGATGCATTGTAAGTTTCATCAGGTGTTATCACCTGATGAGTGCGAGAATTATCAAAACAATCATAAAGAGTGCAAATTAAATAATATTATAAACTAAAGAATGAATTTATTAGATATAATTAGTTTTATTTTTACACCCATAATCATTTTAGCAATTTTCATATTATTATTTATTAATATAAAAGTATTTCTAAAAATTAATGTATTGTTACTTAATAGAGATTATAGAGGATTTATATATGAATACATTTATTTCAGGTATAATTTCAAAGACCGTAAAGTAAATAATATCGAGATTATGCCAATTTCTTATATCATGTCATTATTTATTCCAAAAAGACTCATTAAATATAATGATGAAGTAAAAAAACTATACCTAATCAAATATAAATATGAAAAAATACTCTTAACTATACTCGTATTATCTACTTTATTTAGTCTTATACTTGACTGTTTTTCATAGTGCACATAGATCAATATAATTTATAAATTTCATTAAGTGAGAACACTTGATGATGCGAAAATTTCATCAGGTGATAACACCTAATGAGTGCGAGAAAATGATAGTACAATATACAATATGTATTATTAGTTTACTTATTCTTAAACAAACCTTTTATGCCTTGTTTTATTTGTTCTGTTGGTGTAGTTTTTACACTGTCGTTATTATTGCCACCAGACAAAAAATTGTCTTTTAGTTGCTCTTTTACACTTTTGTTGCTTGTAGTACTATCACTAGTATTATTTCCTAGAAAAGAGTTTTTTATTTGATTGGTAAAACTTTCTTTCATCGCTTCTTTAACACTTTGTCCACCAATTGCTGCACTTGGCTTTAACATTTTTACTGTTGGACTATTAGCATTTCCACCTACATCAAAATTAAATCGAATTACATCAGGATGCAAACCATTTAAACCTGGAATTGGATTTTTTGCCAACAAGCTATTGGTCATCGTACTTGCTTTTCCTAGTTTGTCCCAAGGTATATCAATAGCAATATCGTAATCTAACGATTTATCTAAACCTTGTGCTCCACCAATAGTTAGCTTCATGTCTTTAACTGGTAATTCAAATGGTTCAATTAAAACTTTTCCATCTTTTACAACAGTATTTATAGATATATTATTTAATTCTATATTATCTAGTCCTTCTAAATTAGTTAATGCTGTAATTTTTTTAAATACTTCTACATTCTTCACAAAAGCATGGTTAATATTAAATCCAGCAATTCCACTTAAGCTATTCATGTTTGGCGATAAATCTGGTTGTATAGTTGTATTAATATTCATGTTAGAACTAAAGCTTCCTTGTACTTGACTGAAAATTGGTGCTAAAGATTGAAACAGTCCTAGATAATCGAACGACTGCTTAAAATCGAAACTCGTAATTTTATAAGTTAAATTAGCAACTGGAATATCTGGTTTGGTAGAATAGTAACCACTTACTATTGCATTTCCACCTAATAAATTTGCATTTAAATTATTCAAATTAATTTGTTCGTCTGCTAAATTTATATTTCCATTTAAATTATTAATAGTTAATTTATCATATAATAATTTATTAATATTTGTATTACCTTTAAATCTTACATTTTTTGGTAGTCGTACTACTTCTTTAGCTTGCTGCGATTTTGTTTTTGTAGTATTAGCATCTTGCTCTGGTAAAAACTCATTTGCATTAATATAATTAGAAACAATATCTAATTGTCCATCTATAGTTCCTTTGTTAGATAAAATATAACTAATATAGTTTTCTAACTTGCCTTTTAAGCTAAAATCGCTTTCGCCAATTTTCATATCACATTTATCTACCGAAACAAATTGTGGCGAAAAACTTAGCAATAATGATGGAATATTAATTGGCTTAGCAACTTCTTTGGTTTCGTATTGCATTTGAAGCACAGCAATATTTCCGCTTGCTTGAATGTTTTGATATTGTTTATTGTCTATGTCAGAAAGTTTAGCTTTTAAGTTTAAGTTGATGTCTGCATTGCCTTTCAATGTTTTTACTTCTTCCATTGGATAGAAATCTTTTACTTTAGCCAAATTCAATTTTCCTTTAGCTTGTAAATCAATATTTGGATTAGAAATTGGCTGACTAACATACAATTTTGCAGTGGTAGGTTCATTGTCTATTTTTAAATTTAACTTAGAAATATCTATTATAGTATTATCTAAACTTCCGCCTTTATTATTAATTTTTGCATTGATGAAAATATCTGTAACAGCACTTGGTAAATCTGGATATTGAAATTGAGCATTGTCTATATTAAGATTAACATTAAAACTAGGATAGCTTTCGCCTTGTAGAATACCTTTTATATTTCCATCTAATTTTAATTTACCTGAAGTTTTTATTTTATTGAAGTCTTTGCTATACAAAGCAGGAATTAAAGATAGAAACGATTTAAAGTCTGCTTCTGCTGCATCAAAACTTAAATCCATTTTTGTTTGTGTAGAATCTACTAGTTGAAGCATACCATCTAAGTCTAATTTTAAATCATTTACATATAACGAATTTTTATCTAACAAATATTTATTTTCTTTTTGATTGATGTTGACCTTGCTCTCCAATTTAATTTTTAAATCATTGACCAAACTAATTAAGTTTTGTTTATAGTTAACTGCATCAATTGTTGTTTTAGAGTTATAGTCTAAAATATCATCAGTAAAATCACCTTTGCCACTATGTTGTAAGTGAGTAATAGATAATACTTGTCCGTTTGTTTGATTATCATAATTAATATTAATATTATTTAATTCAAACTTATTTAATGCTAGTGAAAATGGTTGTGATTCTTTATCTTCTTTTTCTTGAGGTTTTAAGATATTCCAATTGGCAATACTGTCTTTATTTACTTGAGCATTAATATAAACATCACTCAATTCAATAGCATCTATTTTATACTGCTCTCCTTTTAATACACTTTTAATATCTAACGAAAGACTAATATTTCCTATAGACAATAAAGTATCACCTTCGAAAGGAGCATTATTTAAAATAACAATATCTTTAGCATTCAACGCAATGTTAGGAAAGTTGCTAATGTTTTTCAGCAATGATAAATCTATTTTTTTAATATCTGTTTTTGCATCAACATATTTCTCTACTTGTTTGTATGCTACTTGAACTATCTTATCTTTAAATAAAAATGGAGTGGCAATTGCTAAACCTATTAGCAATATCAAAAAGACTAAAACACCAATGAATACCTTTTTCATTCAATAAAGATAAGTAAAAGAAAAAATTAAGGTTAAATGTAGAAGAATAGAAATATAGTAATAATATTAATAAAAATCATCATATGTGCAAGTAATAAGAACTAAGAAATTGAAACCTAAAAACTAAATAAATGGTGATAACATTGTATAACGACAAGATAAATTCTTATCACAAGTTTTTGGTAGTAGTCTTATATTTAAGGAAAGCGAATTATATATTATAATTCGCTTTATTTTTTTATTACTTATACTTGCTTACTATTTGCTCATAATTTTTAGCAAAGTCATCATACACTTTGGTAATGCCTTCTTTTAAATTGATTTTGTGTTGCCAACCCATTTCGTGTAATTTACTTACATCAGTCAACTTTCTTGGTGTGCCATCTGGTTTTGTAGTATCGTGAATAATTTCACCTTCGTAGCCAACAACTTCTTTTATTAAAATAGCTAAATCTTTAATCGTAATTTCTACACCACTACCACAGTTTACAAATGTTTCTCCATCGTAGTTTTGCATTAAGAAATATAGTGCATCAGCTAAGTCGTCTGCATGTAAAAATTCTCTATAAGGTGTGCCACTTCCCCACATAATTACCTCTGGTTCATTGTTGATTTTAGCTTCATGAAATTTTCTAATCAAAGCAGGCAATACATGCGAATTATTTAAATCGTAATTGTCATTTGGTCCGTATAAATTAGTAGGCATAGCAGAAATAAAATCGCAACCATATTGCCTTTTGTACGATTCGCACAATTTAATTCCAGCAATTTTTGCAATAGCATATGGTTCATTAGTTTCTTCTAAAAAACCACTTAATAGATATTCTTCTTTCAAAGGTTGTGGTGCCATCTTAGGATAAATACAAGTACTACCCAAAAAAAGCAACTTTTTTACTTTGTTTTCGTATGCAGCATGAATGGTATTGCACTCAATCATTAAGTTTTGATATAAAAAATCGGCACGATAAATATTATTGGCTTGAATGCCACCAACTTTTGCAGCAGCTACAAAAACAAAATCAGGTTGATTGGCTTCAAACCAAGTACTTGTTGCTTGTTGATTAGTTAAATCTAATTCTTTAGAAGAGGCAGTCAGTATATTGGTATAACCTTCTTGTTGTAATTTTCTTACAATGGCAGAACCAACCATACCATTATGTCCAGCTACAAATATTTTGTCGTTTTTATTCACAATATATTTTTTACAAAGATACAAATTTATAAATAGTTGAAAGTCTTTTATTGTTAGACCTAACTCTTAAAAAGAATAAAAAAGGGCTTTGCTTTACAGATAAAGAATTTATTTCTGCTAAGTTTTTTTGAAGAGGCATTACTTAAGTGGACTAAAAATTATTACAGATATTCGAACTAATATGAAAAATAAATTAGTAGACATGACAGAAAAAATACCACCTAAAAAAGAAGAATCATTGAATCGGCAAATGACAATTTGTGACATAAATCATACTAGACACAGAGTCCTTATAACTTTTTAGTTAACCTAATATCTGCTGTTATTACCTATACCTTTCTTGATAAATTATCCTCTATTTTTTCCAAAAAAAAATAATAAATGTGATCTATAACTTAGGTTAGTATTAATTAACATGAAATAAAAAAGCTACCTATTAAAAGGTAGCTTGTAAGCTGTAGGGGAAGGACTCGAACCTCCACGAGGCGATTAGGAACAGTGCAATGCTTGGTGGTCAACCCCTGTCGGAACAAACCGGCTATACGCTGTCTTTATTTCGGACTCCTCACCCCCGAGACAAGAGGGCATGGCTGCCAATTTCATCACCCCACAATTTTAAGAACGGACAGCAAAGATACTATTTTAGTCCTTAATCAATAAGAGTTTACAATAAAATAAACTCATTATTGCTAATTTTACAATAAAATAAGCAGAAAAATAAATTATTAGCAATTAAAATGCTCTTTCTTTGAATAAATAAAAAAAGGAGTGCTAAATTAAAAAGCACTCCTTCCAAATTACTATTAACAAATGAAGCTGTTTTAGTTTTTCTCTTCTTGTTGTGGTGCATGTGGAGGCATACACCCTTTTTTGCCTTTTGGTCCATTCGTTCCATCAAATTTTGGTTTCATGCTTTCCCATTTTTCCAATTGCTCTTTAGTTAAGATGTTTTTTAAATCGTCTTTCCCTTTTTCCATACTTGCTTTCATTTCTTTTTGCATTGGCTCTAGTTGAGTTTTGTATTTTTCATGCACTGCTTTTAGCTCTGCATCTTTCTTGTCTAAAGTTGGCTGATACTTTGCTTTAATAGCATCTCTTTCTTTGTCTTTAGCTAAGATTTGGTTATAGACTTGTTTTGTTTGCTCGTCTGATAAGCCCAAATCTGTTTTCATTTTCTCAGACATCTTAGTAGCTTTTTGTTCTGGAGTAAATTCTTTTTTATCCATTTTGTTTTTAAAACCTTGAGGTGGTTGTGCCATTATTAAAAAGGCAGCGAAAAAGCTCATTACGATAAATACGCTTAATTTTTTCATATCTTTTTTTTGTTTTATTTGTATATTAGACTAGTCAATAATATCTAGGTTTAAATGGCTTAGAATTATTAACATATATTTAGAATTTAAAAAGGTTGATGAATTGTGTTTTAATAGAAGATGACTTGCTTTTTCAGCAAGTTATAGAACGACATATACAACAGTATAAAGCATATTCTATTAATGTAATAGAAAAATGTCAAACGGTACAAACTGCTATAACTGCTATAAAGAATCATCAGCCACAGTTTATTTTTTTAGATGTAGAATTACTAGATGGTAGAGGAATGGACATTTTAGATGCCTTTGAGAAAATAGAGTTTGAAGTAATTTTTACAACATCGCATGATAAGTATGCTATAAATGCTATTAAAAATAATTGCTTAGATTATTTATTAAAACCTATTCAGTATAAAGATTTTTGTAGTGCTATTGAAAAGTTGGTCTTAAAATTAGAAGCGAAAGAACGACTGACTAAAATTAGAGAGATAGAAGCTAAGGCACAACAGATTCAAGAAAAAGAATCGGCAAAATTAATGTTGCAAAGTAAAGATGGTATTCAATTTGTGCCAATTAAAGATATTGTTGCACTAAGCTCAGAGAGTAATTATACTATTTTTTATATGCTTGATAACTCTAAAATTATAATTGCTAAAACTTTAAAAGAATATGAAAGTAAACTAATAGAGTTTCATTTTTTTAGATGTCATAAATCACACATTATAAATATAAATAGCATAAAAGAGTTAGGTACTTATAATACTGCTATTATGAAAAATGGAATGGAAATAGAAATTAGCAAACGCAAGAAAAAAGAATTTCTAGAATTACTTAATCAGTCGTAGTATGTTTTTTATTATGCTTATAATCTAATTCAGTTACCTTTTTTACTCGTGGTAATTAAAGGTTTTGTGTCCACCTTCCATTAAATATTTATCGCGTTCAAATAGTTGAATATCTGCTTGCATCATATCTTTAACCAAAGCAGCTAAATCGTATTTTGGTTCCCAACCTAATTTAGTCTTAGATTTTGTAGGATCACCAATTAATAAATCAACTTCTGTTGGTCTAAAATATCTTGGATCAATAGCAACTACTTCTTTACCAATCTCTACTTGGTAATCTGGATTATTACATTTTGCAATGTATCCTTTTTCGTCAATACCACTACCTTTAAATTCGACTTCTATACCTAATTCTGCAAATGACATTTTTACAAATTCTCTAACTTCTGTAGTAACACCAGTTGCAATTACATAATCTTCTGGTTCTGGTTGTTGAAGAATTAAATACATCGCTTCCACATAATCTTTTGCATGTCCCCAATCTCTTTTCGCATTCAAGTTTCCTAAGAATAATTTGTCTTGTAAACCTAAACCAATTCTAGAAACTGCTCTTGTAATTTTTCTAGTAACAAAAGTCTCACCTCTTAATGGCGACTCATGATTAAACAATATGCCATTACAAGCATAAATACCATATGCTTCTCTATAGTTTACCGTAATCCAATAACCATACATTTTAGCTACAGCATATGGTGAACGAGGATAAAAAGGCGTTTTTTCACTTTGTGGTATTTCTTGTACCTTTCCGTACAATTCAGATGTTGACGCTTGATACAATTTTGTTTTGTTGACTAAACCTAATAAACGAATGGCTTCTAATAATCTTAGCGAACCAACAGCATCTACATTAGCAGTGTATTCTGGAGTATCAAAACTCACTTTAACATGACTCATTGCACCTAAGTTATAAATTTCATCAGGTTGAATGTCTTGTATAATTCTAATTAAGTTGGTAGAGTCGGTTAAATCGCCATAGTGTAAATGTAAATTCACATTGCTTTCATGTGGATCTTGGTACAAGTGGTCTATTCTATCTGTGTTAAATAAAGAACTTCTTCTTTTAATTCCGTGTACTTCATATCCTTTTGATAAAAGTAATTCAGCTAAATAAGCACCATCTTGTCCTGTAATCCCAGTTATTAAAGCTTTTTTCATTCACAAATAATTTAAGCCGTTAAAAATACGAATTTATTTTGTTTTTTTGCAAAAGTGAGTACCATTAAATTGGCCATATTTTTAAGTGGAACTGGTTCTAATGCTAAAAACATTTGCAGTTACTTTGATGAACATCAGCAAGTAAGCGTTGCATTGTTGTTGTCAAATAATGAAAATTCCGGAGTTAAAAATATTGCAGCATCGTATAATATTCCATATTATATTTTTTCTAAAACTGAATTTAAAGACGGAACTGTTTTACAAGTACTACAAGAACATCAAATAGATACTATTATTTTAGCTGGATTTTTATGGTTGATTCCAAATACTATTTTAGATAAGTATAAAGTCATAAATATTCATCCTGCTTTACTACCAAAATATGGTGGAAAAGGCATGCATGGAATGTATGTACATCAAGCAGTGCATGATAATAAAGAGAAAGAAAGTGGTATTACCATTCATTTATGCAATGAAGTATATGACGATGGACAAGTTTTATTTCAAGCAAAAGTGGATATTGCACCAAACGATACACCAAAAAAAATTGCAGAAAAAGTTTTACAGTTAGAGCATCAATATTTTCCTAAGGTAATTGATGATTATTGTTTTGACTCTCAAACAAAGGAAAAATAACAATAGTTTTACGCTAAACCAACTACTATTAATTATAGAGTATCTACTTTTGCAAAAAAATCGTTTTGAAAAAAGTTAAAACAGCTTTAATATCAGTATTTTATAAAGATGGATTGGAGAATTTATTGCCAATTTTAAAACAACACAACATTACAATATATACTACTGGTGGAACACAACAATTTATTGAAGATTTAGGATACCATGTTGTCGCTGTTGAAACACTTACAGATTATCCAAGTATTTTAGGTGGAAGAGTAAAAACGCTACATCCAAAAGTATTTGGTGGCATTTTGGCAAGAAGAGAAAATCAATCTGATATTGAAGAGTTACAACAATATCAAATTCCAGAAATAGACTTAGTAATTGTCGATTTATATCCTTTTGAAGAAACCGTTGCTACTACAAATGATGAAGCGACTATCATAGAAAAAATAGATATTGGTGGCATTAGTTTAATAAGAGCTGCTGCTAAAAATTATAAAGATACCGTAATTGTTAGTCAGAAAAATCAATATCAAACTATAGCGAGTTTATTAGAAACTCAAGAAGCAAGTACTTCGTTAGAACAAAGAAAATTATTCGCTAAAGAAGCATTTGCTTTAAGCAGCCATTACGATATAAAAATATATGATTATTTATTATGTGATGAGACTGCTAATTCTTTAAAAATTAGCGAAACAGAAGCTCAATCATTACGATATGGCGAAAATCCTCATCAAAAAGCAAGCTATTTTGGCAATTTGAATGAAGATTTTGAAGTGCTGAGTGGTAAAGAATTATCGTATAACAACATTGTAGATATTGATGCAGCAGTACGATTAATTCAAGAGTTTACACAACCAACCTTTGTTGTAGTAAAACATACCAATGCTTGTGGTGTTGCTTCTGATGATAATTTGTTAGAAGCATGGAATAAAGCTTTGGCAGGCGATCCAGTTTCTGCCTTTGGTGGAATTTTAGCTTGTAATGGTACAGTAGATGTTGCTATTGCTAATGCAATGAACGGTTTGTTTTTTGAAGTGTTAATTGCTAAAGATTTTACTTCAGAAGCATTAGATATTCTAACGAAAAAGAAAAACAGAAGAATCTTAAAACAAAAAAATCTACTACAAAATAAATTACAAATAAAATCTATATTAAATGGATTTATTATTCAAAATTATGATGATTTTACAGACACAGAACAAAATTTAAAAGTAGTAAGCAACGAGCAACCTACAACAAAACAAATCAACGATTTACTATTTGCTGCTAAGATTGTAAAACATCTAAAATCCAATACCATTGTATTAGCAAAAAATAATCAGTTGCTGGCAATGGGTTGCGGACAAACTTCTCGTGTTGATGCTTTGCAGCAAGCAATTGCAAAAGCAAAACAATTTAATTTCGATTTAAATGGTGCTGTAATGGCTTCTGATGCATTTTTCCCATTTCCAGATTGCGTAGAAATTGCTTACAATGCAGGAATTAAAGCAGTATTGCATCCAGGCGGAAGTATTAAAGACCAAGATTCTATCGATTTTTGTAATCAACATCAAATGGCAATGGTGCTTACAGGAATAAGACATTTTAAACATTAAACAATATATAAAAATAGAAATAATAAAGAATATTAATTTTTCAAATTATTTTCACCAATTGAAGAATAAAGATTAATTTTAATAGCAAAATTTATAAAGAAAAATAATGGGATTATTTAGTTTTTTAAACAAAGAAATAGCAATAGACTTAGGTACTGCCAACACAGTAATTTTACATAATGATCAAGTTGTTGTTGATGAGCCATCTATCGTTGCGGTAGATAAAAAATCTGGTGAAGTGATTGCGGTAGGAACGAAAGCTCAACTCATGCACGAAAAAACACATGCCAATATAGTTACCATTCGTCCGCTTAGAGATGGTGTAATTGCCGACTTTACAGCTGCCGAAGCTATGATTCGTGGTTTTATTTCTATGATTAACGATGGAAGCAGATGGTTTAAACCTTCACTTACTATGGTAATTTGTATTCCATCTGGAACAACAGAGGTAGAAAAAAGAGCAGTAATTGAATCTGCCGAACATGCTAACGCAAGAGAAAGATATTTAATTCACGAACCAATGGCTGCTGCTTTAGGTATTGGCTTAGATGTTGAAATTCCAGAAGGACACATGATTATTGATATAGGTGGTGGTACAACAGATATTGCAGTAATTGCTTTGTCTGGTATTGTTACCGACCAATCAATTAGAGTTGCAGGTGATGATTTTAACATGGATATTATTGAGTACATTAAAAGACAACACAATATATTAATTGGTGAAAGAACAGCAGAGCAAGTTAAAATGAATGTAGGTTCTGCACTACAAGATTTAGATGATGGTGGACCAGAAGACTTTCCAGTTCATGGTCGAGATTTATTAACAGGTATTCCAAAACAAATCATGGTTTCTTATAGCGAAATTGCTGGTGCTTTAGATAAATCTATTTCTAAATTAGAAGAAGCCATTATGAAAGCTCTAGAAAGTACACCGCCAGAATTAGCTTCAGATATATATAGAAAAGGACTATATTTAACTGGTGGAGGTGCATTACTTAGAGGTTTAGATAAAAGAATTGCTGTTAAAACTAAATTACCTGTTAAAGTTGCTGATGATCCGTTGAGAGCTGTAGCTAGAGGAACTGCTATTGCTTTAAAAAACAGACACAGATTTACTTTCTTGATGAGCTAATCAATGCGAACTATATATTATCTAATAAACCGATTTCATACACTTATAATATTTATTATACTAGAAATAATTAGTTTAAGTTTAATATACAAAAGCAATCAATATCAAGAAGTAAAAATGTTGAATACAGCCAATGGTGTTGCTGCAAAATTTGTTTCGTTAAACAATGCTGTTGTACAATTTTTAAACGCAGGAAAAAATAATAAAATATTACAACAAGAAAATATTGAACTTCGGAAACAAATAAAACACCAAAATATATATCCAATTATAGATTCTACTATGCCTTTGGCTTCAGAAGAATATGTGTTTGACTATATTCCTGCTAAAATAATTGATAATTCTATTAATAAACAAGTTAATTATATTACAATTAACAAAGGAAAAAAAGACGGCATTCAAAAAGGAGAAGGTGTAGTGAGCTCTAATGGTGTAGTAGGTATTGTTACTAATGTTACTAATAATTTTGCCTTGGTGCGTTCTGTAATTAGTACCAATACGCCAATTGGTATTAAACATCAAAAATCAAATGCATTAGGTAGCTTAACTTGGAATGGTGTTGATCCTTTTAAATTACAAGTACTAGAATTAAGTAAAACACTTCCAGTAAAACCAAACGATACTATAGTTACGACAGGTTATTCAGCTATATTTCCACCAGATTTTCCAGTAGCTATTGTTCAAAAAGTAGAACCAGATCCAACATCAAGTTTTTTTATCTGTAATGTAAAACTAACCAACTCCATAAACATAATTGGCTATGTATATGTTGTAGTTAATAAACAAAAAGAAGAGTTACAACAATTACACAATATACAGAACAATGAATTATAAATTTATATTTACAAATATAATTAGAGTATTGTTCTTGGTTTTATTACAAGTAACCTTGTTAAATGTATTACCAATCAACCGATTTTATATCATGATTTATCCATTGGCAATATTATTACTACCAATGGCTACACCAAAAGCATTAGTTGTTGTAATTGGTTTTGTTGTTGGCTTTATAGTAGATTGGTTAAGTAATACTAGTGGCTTACACACAGCTAGTTTAACACTCATGGCTTATTCTAGAAGTTTTATTTTAGATAACTTTCAACCAAAATCAGGTTGGGACAAACTAGATGTACCTAATGTAAAACAACAAGGATATGCTTGGTTCTTTTACTATACACTAATTTGTTTCTTTATACATCATTTTGCATTCTTCTTTCTAGAAGTCTTTTCTTTTCATCATTTCTTACACACATTACTAAAATTTGTATTAAGTTTAGCAAGTTCATTAATACTAATGTGGCTACTTACACTTTCATTCTTCAAATCAAACGAGGTGTAGTAAATGAGACAAGGCAACGACAGCGGTTTATTAGCAAAAGCAATAATTATTGTTGCAGCAATATTGGTCATAAAACTATTTATACTACAAGTATTAAGTCCTATTTACAAGCTAAAATCTAAAGATAATGTTATAAAAAAAATAGTAATACATCCATCAAGAGGTTTAATTTTAGATAGAGATGGAAAAGTACTAGTATATAATAATGCAGTTTATGATATATTAATTCAACTAAATATTACTGAAAATTTAGACACTGCAAAATTATGCCAATTACTAAATGCAGATATCGACTATGTTAAAAAACGACTAGAAGAAATTTCAGTTACTACACCCAATAAACCTACACCTTTATTTAAGTTGATAGACCAAGCAACATATGCAAAATTCCAAGAGTACTTGTTTATGTTTCCTTCATTGTCTGTTCAAACAAGAACAGTTCGTGCTTATCCATATCATGGTGGTGCAGCAATGCTAGGTTATTTAAGTGAGGTGAATGATAATGACATTGAAAGCTCTAATGGCTACTACGAAATGGGCGACTATAAAGGAAAAACTGGTCTAGAAAGTTTTTATGATGATAGATTGCGTGGTGAAAAAGGATTTAACTTTGTTATGGTTGATGTGAAAAACAGCTACAAAGGGAAATACAAAGATGGTAAAGATGATAAAAAAGCTGAAGCAGGTTGGGATTTAGTTACAGGTATTGATGCAGAACTTCAAGCTTATGGCGAAAAATTAATGGAAGGAAAAGTAGGTTCTGTAGTAGCAATAGAACCTAGTACAGGAGAAATTCTAGCATATATTAGTAGTCCAGGTTTCGATCCAAATTTATTAACAGGCAGATATCGTCAGCATAATTTTAATATATTATTTAGAGATGAGTATAAGCCATTACTCAATCGACCAATTTACGCACAATATCCACCAGGTTCTACATTTAAGGCAGCAGCAGCATTGGTAATGTTGCAAGATGGTACACATCCTTGGGACTGGAATTGGTTTTGTCCAGGAGGTTACAGAGTAGGAAATCATGTGGTAAAATGCCATGGCTCTCACGCAATTCCTGATGTACAAACAGCACTTCAACATTCCTGTAATTCTTACTTTTGTAAAGTATACAACGATTTAATTATGGATTCCATTTATGCTTCACCACAAGTAGGTTATCAAAAATGGTGGGATTATATGTACCAGTTTGGCTATGGTCATAAATTAGGAATTGATTTATATGGTGAAAAATCAGGTAATTTACCAACAGTACAGTACTACGATAAAATTTTTGGAAAAAGCAAATGGAGAGCTGCTAGTATTATTTCAAATGCTATTGGTCAAGGAGAAATTTTAGCAACACCTTTGCAAATTGCCAATGCTATGGCAACTATAGCTAATGAAGGATATTACTACACACCAACTGTTGCAAGGTATTTAGTGAAAGATAAAAAAGCAGTAAAACCTAAGAAAGAAAAAGTAAGCGTAGGTATTAATAAAGCATATTTCAAATATATTATTGATGGATTAGAAAAAGTAGTAAAACAAGGAACTGCAAGAATAGCTCAAATTCCAGATATTATTTTTTGTGGAAAAACTGGTACTGCCGAAAATCCACATGGAAAAGATCACTCTGTTTTTGCTGGTTTTGCACCTAAAGATAATCCTAAAATTGCCATTGCTGTTTTTGTAGAAAATGCAGGATTTGGTGCTACCTATGCTGCTCCAATTGCATCTTTAATGGTAGAAAAATATTTAAATGATACCATTGCTAAGAAAAGAATTCCACTAGAAAAGAAAATGTTTAATGCCGATTTAATTGATAGAAAAGTATATTATGATACTATAGGAGATCCATTGCGAGCAAAACAAGTTAGAGATTCTATCAGTAATAAAAAAAGAATTCAAGATTCTATTTTACTACAAAAAAAGAAAGTTCAAGATTCTATCAATAATTCAAAAAATAACAATTGAGTCAATATAAAAAACCATATGATCCAATAGATAAGACAGTATTGTTTTGTTATATACTTCTTGTTATTATAGGAATTTTGTCTGTATTTGCTACAGAGTATACTGGCTACAACATTACCGAAAGTTTCTTTAGTATGAAACATACTTATATGAAGCAAGTACTTTGGGCTGGTGTTTCTGCTTTAATGTTTATTACTGTTTTAGGTTTAGATAGAAAATTATTACAATTCTTATCTTATCCAATTTATGGTGTAATGATGTTTTTATTGTTGCTAGTATTTGTAATTGGTAGCGTTACAAATGGAGCTCAAAGTTGGATAGATTTAGGTTTCTTTAAATTACAACCTTCTGAGTTTGCTAAGTTTGCAACAGCAATGGCACTAGCAAAATATTTTGATAACCCAAGTATAAAATTCAGAACGCTAAAAGAGCAACTCATTCCTTTTGCTATTATTGGTTTTCCTTTGCTAATGGTTTTAGCACAAGGTGATGCTGGTTCTGCTATAGTGTTTCTTGCCTTTGTTTTTGTATTAAATAGAGAAGGATTGCCAGACGGAATTATTTATTTTGGATTATATATGATTTTAGTTTCAGTATTATCATTAATACTTAATAAATTTATATTAATGTCATTAATCATTGCATTTGGAGCTTTCTTTATTTATTATTTTAGAAAAAATAAAGCTGGTTCTAGATTATTTGCTGCAATTATGATTGGTTCTATCATCTATTCTTTTTCGGTAAATTATATGTTTAATAATGTACTACAAAAACATCAAAGAGATAGAATAAATGTAATACTAGGTCAAGAATTATCTAAAGAAGCAAAGAGAGGCATTGCTTATAATCTCAATCAGTCAAAAATAGCAATTGGTTCTGGTGGATTTTTTGGTAAAGGTTATTTAAATGGAACTCAAACTAGATACAATTATGTACCAGAAACCAACACCGATTTTATCTTTTCTGCCATTGGCGAAGAATGGGGTTTTATTGGTTCAATAGTACTTATAGGTTTATATGTTACGATGTTATTACAATTGCTTAGAATTGCAGAACGACAGCGAACACCATATGGGCGAGTCTATATTTATTCGGTCGTAGCTATAATATTTACACATGTTACTATTAATTTAGGTATGACGATTGGATTATTGCCTGTAATTGGAATTCCATTACCATTTGTAAGTTATGGAGGTTCATCTTTACTCTCATTTTCTTTTATGATTGCTACATGTCTAAAACTAGACAGCGAAGCAAGAATGGTTGGTAGATAATTATAAAATTATTATTATCAATATATTTTAATTTCTACTCTATCAATTTAAACTTAAACTTTACTACAACTGGTTCGTGGTCTGACAATGGCATACCTTCATTGTCGTAATATCGAGCATCATCTAAAGAAATAGAAATTGGTGTTAGTTGTATTTTGTCGTTATTTTTATAAAAGATTTTATCTAGCTTCTCACAATCAAAATTATTTACACCAATATCACAGTTTCGTAAATCATCACCAAATGCAGGAACACTATCGTTTCTTACCAATTCTAACCAAGTGTCTTCAAAACCATTGTTTAGGAAGATTTCCAAAGTATCTTGTGGTCTAGTATATCTGCTATTAAAATCACCACAAATTATTATGGCATTTCCTGTAGAATTATTGTTGATGAAATTCATTAGCTGAACAAAGCCAACTTTTCTTGCTTCAAACGACTCATCAGATTTTCCAGCATTAGCATGTAAGTTGTAGCAGTCTATCACTACATCATTAGATAATTTTATTTTGCTATAAGTAAAACCTTTTGGTGTTAAACAATCAGCACCAGTACAAGCACTCCAACTTGCTCTATTAATTCCTAGTATTGGAAAGTTAGACAGTGTATTTAAACCACTACCAAATGGTACACAACCAGAAGTTACAGTTCTATACGGATGCTTGTCGCCTTGTAGTAATTTATCGTGATAACAAAAATCTTCTTGTACTTGTACAATATCATAATCGTTAATTAACGGACTAATTAATGGTGTATGTTTCACTGGAAATTGGTCATCATTAAATCCTTGAGGCAAACCAGCAATATTGTAAGTTAGTATAGTAAACTCACCTTCATTTTCTGGTCGGCTCTCTTTTTTACAGGCATTTAATGCTAGTAAAGTTCCAAGTAAATAAATATATTTTTTCATTTAAACTATTTATTTTATTATTAATTCAATTGTTTCATATTCGTCAGCATCAATCAATAAAGTTTGATTGCTTTCATTATACGATGTGTTTTTAATATTTCCTTTTACTATTTCTAAGTCATATCCATTTGGAAAGAATCTTTTTGGTATAAAAATTTCTGTAGGTTTATTTATATTTGTATAATTCGTATACGATAAAGTAAATATTTTTTGAGTTGGATTGTAGTTAAACGACTCAATTTTTCCTGCTACAGCTTTTGGATATACTCTAATTAAATGTTCTACAATTGGTGTTTCATTTCTATTTTCATCTAAAGGACTCCAACCACCTTTGTCATTACTCCAATAAGCCCAATTCCATTGATGACTATCAAACATAGCTAAAACATCAGTTAAATATTCATCAAAACCTAATGCATTTGGCGACACACCAAACTCACCACACAATAAAGGAATATTGCCATGTGTTTGAACATCTTTTTGCCTTTGCGTGTTCCAGTCTTTTAAATTTTGTTGGTCACCAGTATTGTAGTCATTGCCTTCATGCAAACTCACAGGATAACAATGTGGTGCATATACCAATTTTTTGTTTCCAGCTCTTGCATCATTTATTGTTTGAAGATTCGAAGCTGCACCAAGAGTAACTGGTGCTGGTGTTGGTTCAAAGAAAAAATATTTGTTATTTTCTACAGTTCTTAATGCAGGAATTATTCTATTATAAAAAGCAGTGAGTTACTGTTTTTCAAATTCGCCAGTAATGAAAATTTTAATTAAATCGCCGCCCCAAGGTTCGTTCATTAAATCGTAGCCAATTACAAATGGATTGTTTTTAAATCGTTCCATTACTTTTTGCCAAGCCATAATATAATGATCTTGTAAATATTTATGATTAGTATACGACCAAAAGTTAGTCCAACTTGCAATTACAGCTGGATCAATATTTTTCAACCACCAAGGACCACTGCCATTATTATTAATTGGATGTCCGTTAGTTTGTAATGCCCATTCTGGTGCACCATCTCCACCAAATAGTATAGAATAAATATCTTGATGCATATCTAGCATTACGAACATTCCTCTTGATGTGTACCAATTTACTTTTTCTTCTACTTTATCTAAATAAGCATCATCAAAAAAATCTTGTTGTGGTTCAATAGCATCCCAAAAAATTAAATAGCGAACAAAGTTAAAACCAAATTCATTGGCTTCTCGCTCAACATCAGATTCAATAATCCAAGGTTGTCTTTCTATGTCAGATTTAGCAGAACTCGAAGTATTCAGTCCATGTAAAATAAGCTGTCTTCCGTATTGATCTTGTATAATACTTTGGTCTTCTATAAAAGAATTGGCTTTTCTAAGATTGCTGTCGTCTTTTTTACATTGAGACAAAAACAGCACCACTACAAACAAGTAACCAAATTGTACTAGACGCTTCATTAACTAAAGATAATAAAACTATTGAAATTCGTTGAGTATTGTAATAAAATTAGACCTATCTTCTGAACTTATAATTTTACAACAGTTATTGAACTATTACATTATCAATGAGTCTTATTTTACCTACAAACGCAGCGATAAGTACAGTAATAGGAATATCTGGTTGATATGTTGAAATTGGTTCTAAAGTTTTGCCGTTCACTATCATCAAATAGTCTACTTGTATCAATTCATTTTGTTGTAGTGCTTCTATTTGATTATTTAGGTACGATTTAAAATCTATCGTAGTAATATTATCTCTGATGTCAAAAATAGTTTGAGATAGTTTGGTTGCCAATTGTCGTTCTGTATCATCTAGTCGAACATTTCTTGAACTCATAGCCAAACCATCATCTTCTCTTACTGTTGCTACAACCTGAATGCTTATTGGCATTTCAAAAGTATCTATTAGTTTTTGAATAACCATACATTGCTGATAATCTTTCTGACCTAAAAACAAAAGTTGTGGTTGAACAATTTCCAATAGTCGTTTTACTACTTGAACAACACCTTCGTAGTGTCCAGGTCTTTTTGCTGCTTCTAAAGTAGTTGCTAAGAAACCTAAGTCTACTTCAGGAAAAACATTTAGTCCATTAGGATAAATTTCTTCTACAGTAGGAATAAATACTACATCACATTTTGCATCAAGTAGCATTTCTAAATCAGCATCTATGTTGATTGGATATTTTTCAAAATCTTGTTTGTCATTAAACTGTGTTGGATTTACAAAAATGCTACAAACAGTAATATCCGATTTTTCCTTTGCAGCACTAATCAATGACAAATGACCATCATGCAAAGCACCCATTGTTGGCACAAATCCTATTTTTTTAATAAAATGTACTTGTAAATCTTGCAGATGTTGCTGTAAATCTTTTATGTTACTAAATACTTTCAATTTTACTAGCTGAAAATTATTAAGCAATATTAACACATATAATTCGTATCTTTGCCATTTCAAAACAAAAAACTTATAAAAGATTAGGAGACAGCATGGAAAATAAAAGATTATTATATGTAACTCAAGAAATGGATCCATATTTGGCGTTGACAGAAATGTCTAGCGTAGTTAGCAAATTGGCTCCATACGCAAATGACAATGGTTGGGAAGTTAGAGTATTAATGCCAAGATTTGGTGTTATTAATGAAAGAAGAAATAGATTACACGAAGTAGTAAGATTATCTGGAATTAATGTAATTATAGATGATTATGATCATCCTTTAATTATTAAAGTAGCATCGCTTCCTGGTTCTAGAATACAAGTTTACTTTTTAGATAATGAAGATTATTTTAAAAGAAAGTTTGTATTTAATGATAAAGACGATAAATTCTTTGATGACAATGAAGACAGAATGCTTTTCTTTGCCAAAGGTTTAATGGAAACAGTAAAGAAATTTGGTTGGGCTCCAACAGTAATTCACTGTCATGGTTGGATGACCAGTTTAATTCCGCTTTTCTTAAAAACACAATATGCAAAAGAACCTATCTTAGAAAATAGCAAGGTAGTTTATTCTGTTTATGAAAATTCTTTTAAGAAAAAATTCAAGAAAAAGTTTTTAGAGAAAGTAAAAATTGGCGACAAAGTTAAAGACAAAGACATTGCTTTACTAGAAGATTTAGACAATAATGCTTTGAATAAAATTGGCATAAAATATGCTGATGCTATAATACAGGGAAATGAGACACTAGAAAATATGGCAGAATACAAAAAACTAAAAAGCAAAAAACCTTGGTTAGACTACCAAGAAGAGCTAAACTTAGAAAGCAATTATCTAGAATTCTATAATAATATTTTATCTTAAATCGTTAACCTACAAATGAAACAACTTATAGCTATTTTGTTGATTAGTTTATTGGCATTCAGTTGCAAAAAAAGTGAAGATATTGGAGCCAACTTACTACCTGGAGATGATTTGCTAAATGTAGTTAGCGTAGATACATTCTCGCTATTTACAAAAACAGTTAGCGAAACGCCATTTAGAACAGACAAAATGAATTTCAATTTCTTGGGATATATTAACGATGCTATTTTTGGTACAAGCAATGCTAAATTAGCACTACAAATAAATATGCCATCTGGAATTCCAAACGATTCATTAGGTCCTTTTACCATCGACTCAGTTTTCTTGTATTTAAAATATAGTAGTGTTTATGGCGATACAACTACGCCTGTAAACTTTACGGTAAAGAAGTTAAATGTAAAGCTGAATGAATATTTACCATACTACTCTAACGAAAGCAGTATTGTTGGCGTTCAAACAGTAGGAAGCAATAGCAATTATTATTTTGAACCAGCTAAAGCAGTATCTTCTGGTTTAAATGATACAGCAGGAGTAAGTAGTTTACTTAAGATTCCATTATATACTAGTTATGCTAATGAATTTGTAAGTCAAATAGGAAGCTCAGATAGTGTACTAAGTAAATTAAGTGTTTTTCAAGATAGATTTGTTGGTTTAATGGTTGAAGCAGCGAACTCAGCAAATATTATGGCAAAAGTAGATTTGTCTAGTAGTTATTCTAGAATGATAATTTTTGTAAAAGATCGTAATAATACTACACATGCATTGTCTTTTCCTACAAAATTTGCGTATATAGTAGGTAATTCTGTTACAACACTTTCTAATAGTATTAATTTATATAATCATGGACTTAGTAGTACGATTAATAATGCAGTAAGTTCAAGTAACGAATCAGATTCTATAGTATATATTTCTGGAGAATCTAGTGTACTTACAGAAGTTAAGTTTCCTACAGTTAGCAACTTTGGTATTAAAGCTATTAATAAAGCAGTGCTTACATTTAATCAGTATCAAGATAATAGCAATGGCAACTTTAAATTGCCTGCACTTTTGTATTTGTATGATAATAATGCTTACAATGCAAACTTATTGGCAAGTGCCACTTTAGATTCTACTACTATAAATGGAACTCAAATATATCAATATAATTTTAATATAACATCGTTAATACAGAGAGTTTCTGTAGGTAATTCTACTATAAATAAAGCATATATTTCTACTAAGTTTTTAGCAGGAACAGATCCAAACTACAATTTGGCATCTAATGTTGGATATGCTCCAAATAGAGTCATCTTAGCAGGAAGCACTACGAGTAATTTGACACTTAAACCAGTGTTAAAAATTATTTATACACCGATTAATTAATATTTATTACCTTGTAAAAAAGGATTTACATATGTGCGGAATTGTTGGTTACATTGGAAAAAAAGAAGCGTATCCAATTGTTATTAAAGGATTAAAACGATTAGAATACAGAGGTTATGACAGTGCAGGCATTGCCTTAATTAATCCAAATAATAAGTTAAATGTATATAAGAAAAAAGGCAAAGTAAAAACGCTAGAAGATTTTATTGCCAATCAAGATATTTCTGGACAAATTGGTATTGGACATACAAGATGGGCTACGCATGGTCAAGCTAACGACATCAATGCACATCCACATATAAATATGCATGGCAATTTAGCTATCATTCACAATGGTATCATAGAAAATTATTCGTCACTAAAAAAAGAGTTAATCAATAGAGGATATGAATTTCGTTCAGAAACAGATACTGAAGTTTTGGCTCATCTTATTGATGAAATTCAAAAAAACACAAAAGTAGATTTAGCAGAAGCCGTTCGACTAGCATTAAATGAAGTAGTTGGTGCATATGCCATTTTAGTTATTTCTTCTGAAGAACCAGATAAAATCGTAGCAGCCAAACTAAGTAGCCCAATGGTAATTGGTTTTGGTACCGATGAATTTTATATTGCATCTGATGGTTCACCACTTGTAGAACATACCAATAAGGTTACTTATTTAGAAGATGGACAAATGGCAGTATTGCATCTTAATGGAGATCAAGAATTTAAAACAATAAAAGACAATAAACAACACAGTCCTTATATTGATGAATTAGAAATGCAACTAGAAGCTATTGAAAAAGGTGGCTATGAGCATTTCATGTTAAAAGAGATAAACGAGCAAGCAGAAGCGGTATACAATAGCATTAGAGGTAGAGTAGATAATAATAAGTTTTGGGTAAATCTTGGTGGAATTATAGAACATGAAAATGCTTTTAAAAATGCAGATAGAATAATTATTGTAGCTTGTGGTACTTCATGGCATAGTGCTTTAATTGGAGAATATCTTATAGAAGACTTAGCACGAGTAAATGTAGAAGTAGAATATGCAAGTGAGTTTAGGTATAGAAATCCAGTAATTAATGAAAATGATATAGTAATTGCTATTTCTCAATCAGGAGAAACTGCCGATACCAAAGCAGCGATAGAGTTGGCAAAATCTAAAGGAGCATTAACTTATGGTATTTGTAATGTAGTTGGTTCTAATATTTCTCGAATGACAGATGCTGGTTCATATACGCATGCAGGACCAGAAATTGGTGTAGCGTCTACAAAAGCATTTACCACTCAAATTAGTATACTAACACTTATTGCTTTACAAATTGCTTATTTAAAAGGAACAATTACACAAACTAAGTTCCACGAATTTATTAATGAGTTAGAAGTGTTGCCTAAAAAAATCAACGAAACACTTAAAGCAGATAAACTAATTCAAAGCATTGCGGCAGAATATCAAGATGTTGGCAATTTCTTGTATTTAGGAAGAGGATATAATTTTCCTGTAGCACTAGAAGGAGCTTTAAAACTAAAAGAAATCTCATATATACATGCAGAAGGTTATCCAGCAGCAGAAATGAAACATGGCCCAATTGCTTTAATAGACGAGAATATGCCTGTAGTAGTAATTGCACCAAGTTCGCAACACTACGAAAAGGTATTGTCTAACATAGAAGAAGTAAAAACAAGAAAAGGTAGAATTATTGCTATTGTTTCTGAAAATGATACCGAAATGGATAAACTTTCAGAACATATTATAAGAATACCAGAAACCTTAGAACCGTTGAGTCCAATTTTATCAGTTATTCCATTACAATTATTAGCATATTATATAGCAGTAATGCGTGGCTGTGATGTTGACCAACCAAGAAACTTAGCCAAAAGCGTTACAGTGGAATAATTTTGTAGTGGAAACAATAAATCTCTACTTATTTTTTTACTTTTGATTCATGAGCAAAATCAATAGCATTTTCCAAGCAGAGCAGTTTTATAACAAAGCACACCTTAACTTTATTCTTTTTGATGTTTTAGGAATTCAAAACCTAGGCACACACAATCACTACGAAGGTTACGACCAAGATGCTATTCAATTGTATTTAGACGCAACCGACCAACTAGCGAAAGAACATTTTCTGCCAATTTGGTTAGCGATGGATAGGAATCAACCTGTATTAGAAAATGGTACAATAAAAGTACACCCTAATGTTAAAAACATTATGCAAATTTGTGGTGAAGGTGGCTGGATAAATGCACTTGCTAAAAAAGAAGTAGGTGGTTTACAAATGCCAATGACGGTTGGTTATGCTGCTAGTTTTATCTTAGGTGCTGCTAATTATTCTGCTACAGCATTTCCGTATTTAACAATGGGTGCTGCACATTTAATAGAAAGTTTTGCTAGTAAACAGCTTCAAGAAAAATACCTTTCTAAAATGTTTAGTGGCAATTGGCAAGGCACTATGGCTCTTACTGAACCAAATGCAGGAAGCTCTTTAAGCGATCTGGTTACTAGTGCAGAAAAAATGAATGATGGTACATACAAAATCAAAGGACAAAAAATATTTATTTCTTGTGGTGATAGCGATGCAGTTGACAATGTGATTCATTTAATGTTGGCAAGAATTAAAGGTGCTCCAAAAGGTACTAAAGGAATATCTCTGTTTGTAGTACCTAAATTTATTGAAGATGAAAATGGCAAGCTTGCTAGCAATGATGTAACAACAGCTGGTGTTTATCATAAAATGGGTTACAAAGGTGCTCCAATTGCTCACTTAATGGTTGGCGAAAATGACAACTGCATTGGTTTTTTGGTTGGCGAAGAAAACAAAGGATTGTCGTATATGTTTCAGATGATGAATGAAGCTAGAATTTCTGTAGGATTACATGCTACTTCTATTGCAAGTGCTGCTTATTACAATGCACTACAATATACAAAAGAAAGAAAGCAAGGCCGACCTATTTCTTCTAAAAATCCAGAAGCAGAACAAATACCAATTATTCAACATGCCGATGTTAAAAGAATATTGTTGTTTCAAAAATCGTTTGTAGAAATTGCTTTAGCATTAGAAATGCAATGTTGTTTTTATGAAGATATGAAAACCATTTCCGAAGGTGAAGAAAAAGAAAAATACCATTTATTGCTAGAATTGTTAACACCAATTGCCAAATCATATCCAGCAGAAACTGCTTGTATTAGCACAAGCTTAGCCATACAATGTTTTGGTGGCTATGGCTATACTAAAGATTTTCCAGCTGAACAATATTACAGAGAAGCAAGAATTCATCCAATACATGAAGGCACAACTGCTATGCATGGCATGGATTTATTAGGCAGAAAAATTATGATGCAAAATGGCAAAGCAACCATGTTGTTAATGCAAGAAGCGTTTAAAGAAATTGCAGTTGCTAAGACAAATGAGGCAATTGCTAACTATGCTATTTTATTAGAGAAAAAATTACAACAACTACAAGAGTTAACTATGATTTTAGTTACAAAAGCACAAAAAAAAGGTGCTGAAGTTTTTCTATCAGATGCTACGCTATATTTAGAGTTGTTTAGTTTTGTTGTAATTGCATGGCAATGGTTGAAATTACTCAATGTATCAAACAAAAAGAATTTAGAAAACTGGCAAAATTTACTAGCAAGTGCTACCTATTTCTTTGAATATGAATTTCCTAAAACAGAAGCATTATTAATTCGACTAAAAAGTGAAGTAGAACTAACTACCAATATCAACGAAAGTGTTTTTGATTGATATTGGTATAAATAATTTTCCCAAATTACGCATTAGAAATTTTAGAGGATAAATGGTAGTGTCCCAAAAAAGATGGAATCATTTTTTTTGTCCATTACATCTATATTAAAAAAGATTCTGAAATAAATTCAGAAAGAAGTTTTAGCTATAAGTTACTTCAACATATTGATAAAATTGTCGAAGAGATAGCGGCTGTCGTGTGGTCCTGGTGATGCTTCTGGATGATATTGTACTGAAAATGCTTTTTTATTTTTTACTGCTAATCCTTCTACGGTGTCATCATTTAAATTGGTATGTGTCAATTCTACAGTATTGGCTTTTTTTACTGCTTCCATATCTACTGCAAAGCCATGGTTTTGTGTTGTAATTTCACCTTTTCCTGTTTGAAGGTTGATTACTGGATGGTTGCCTCCTCTGTGTCCGTGATGCATTTTATAGGTTGGCAAACCCATTGCTCTTGCTAAAATTTGATTGCCTAAACAAATTCCGAAAATTGGCAATTCTTTTTCTAATGCTTGCTGAACTGTTTCTACTGCATAATCCATTACTGCTGGATCGCCTGGTCCATTAGAAATAAAAAAACCGTTGGGTTGAAATTGTAATATTTCATTAAATGATGTTTTTGCAGGAAAGACTTTTACGAAACAATCTCTATTGATGAAGTTTTGTAAGATACTTTTCTTTACACCTAAATCAAGCACAGCAACTTTGTAGTTGGCTTGTTCGTTGCCCAATGTATAAGTAGTATTGGTAGTTACTTTTGATGATAATTCTAATCCTTCCATAGATGGTGCTTCTTGCAACAATTGTTGTAGTGTTGCTTCGTCTGTTCCGTCAGAACAAATAATACCATTCATTGCTCCTTTGCTACGAATGTGTTTGACTAGTTTTCTAGTGTCGATGTCTGCAATGCCTACCAAATTGTTTTTTTCAAAGTAAGCTTGTAAGTCTTCGTTGGCTTGACTTCTAGAATAGTTATGTGCAAACTCTCTACAAATTAAACCTGCTATTTGTATATTGTTCGATTCGTTTTCTGTGTCGATGGTTCCATAATTACCTACATGCACATTAGTGCTAATGAGTAACTGACCAAAGTACGATGGATCTGTAAATAACTCTTGGTAACCTGTCATTGAAGTATTAAAACAGATTTCGCCAATGGCTTTGCCTATTTTTCCACAACTTGTTCCATACAATTTTGTTCCGTCTTCTAGTAGTAGTACTGCTTTATTCATGTTTTAGCGTTTTCCAAAAATAAAAAAAGGATAGCCATATAAAAAGCTATCCTTTTACAATTTATCCAAATTTAATTTTAAGCTTGTGGATTGTCATTATTTTCTTCTTGAGTTGGTTCTTCAACTACCTCAACCTCTTCTACTTTTTCCTCAACTTTTGGTTCTTCTTTTTTCGTTGCTGTTTTACCACCTCTTCTGCTTCTTCTAGTTTTCTTTTGTTCTACATCTGCAGATGAGTTATAAGTTTCATTGAAGTCTACTAATTCAATAATTGCCATTTCTGCATTATCACCTAGTCTAGCACCAAGACGAATGATTCTTGTATATCCACCTGGTCTATCTCCTACTTTTGGTGCAACCACATCAAATAATTCTTTAGCTGCTTCTTTGTTTTGCAAACCACTAAATGCTAAACGACGATTGTGTGTAGTATTTTCTTTAGCTTTAGTAATAATTGGTTCTACATATTTTCTCAACTCTTTCGCTTTTGCCAAAGTAGTTTCAATTCTTTTATGTACTATTAAAGCAGACGATAAATTTTTGAGTAAAGCACTTCTATGTCCGTACTTTCTTCCTAAGTGATTAATTTTATTTCCGTGTCTCATTTTCTAAAATTTAATTAGCTATGCTAATATGATTAATCTTCGATTTTAAATTTAGATAAGTCCATACCAAAGTGAAGTCCTTTTTCTATAATTAATTCTTCGATTTCTACTAAAGATTTTCTACCAAAGTTTCTAAATTTCAATAGTTCATTCGTATCGTACTGAACTAATTCTGCTAATGAATTAATTTTTGCAGCTTTCAAACAGTTGAATGCACGAACTGATAATTCTAAATCTTCAAGTGGTGTTTTAAGCATTTTTCTCATATGTAAGATATGCTCGTCTACTACTTCTTCTTTAGCTTTATCTTCTGTATCGAAAGTAATATTTTCATCAGAGATTAACATTAAATGCTGAATCATAATTTTTGCAGCTTCTTTAATGGCATCTTCTGGATGAATAGTACCATCTGTTTTAATGTCGATGATTAGTTTTTCAAAATCTGTTCTTTGCTCTACACGCGTATTTTCAATTCTGTACTTTACATTTTTGATTGGTGTATAAATTGAATCTACTGCTATAGTGTTTACTGCTGCACCATCTAAGTAGTGATCTTCTGCAGGAACATAACCTCTACCTCTACCAACAGAAATTTCCATTTCTATGTTTATACCTTTGTCCATATTACAAATTACCAACTCTGGATTTGTAACTTGAAATACATTAGTATGTGCTTCTATGTCTGCTGCTGTAAATTGCTCTTGACCTTTTAATGAAAGATAAATTTTTTCGAAACCAGCATCTACATCTTGTAGTACTCTTTTTAATCTAACTTGTTTAAGGTTTAAGATAATTTCTGTTACATCTTCTATTACACCTTTAATAGTAGAGAATTCGTGTTGAACGCCTGCTATTTTAACAGAAGTAATGGCATAACCTTCTAGAGAAGATAATAAAATTCTTCTTAGTGCATTACCAATAGTATTACCAAAGCCAGGTTCTAATGGAGCAAACTCAAATGTTCCTTCAAAATCTGTAGCTTTTTGTAGTAAAATTTTATCTGGTTTTTGAAATGATAATATTGCCATATTTATAAATTCTTATTTTTAAAATAATATATTAAACTGAACTATTATTTAGAGTACAACTCTACGATTAATTGTTCTTTAATATTTTCTGGAATTTGATCTCTTTCTGGAATTTCTACATATTTTCCTTCTAGTTTTTCATCGTTAAATTCTAACCAAGGATATTTTTTAACTCTTCCAGTACTTACTGTTTCTGTAATTAATTCTAAGTTTTTAGATTTTACTCTTACGCCAACAACATCTCCAATTTTTAAAGTGTAAGATGGAATGTTTACGATTTGACCGTTTACTGTAATGTGTCTGTGAGCAACTAATTGACGAGCAGCATTACGAGTTGGTGCTAAACCTAATCTAAATACGGTGTTGTCTAATCTTAATTCTAATAATTTTAATAAGTTTTCACCAGTTACACCGTGTTTACGAGATGCTTCTTTAAAGATGTTTAAGAATTGTCTTTCTAGTAAACCGTAAGTATATTTTGCTTTTTGCTTTTCTTTAAGTTGAATAGCATATTCTGATTTAGTACCTCTTCTTTTAGAAGGGCCGTGTTGACCTGGAGGATACTTTCTTTTTTCGTATGATTTATCGTAACCATAAATAGGATCACCGAATGATCTTGCTTTTTTGGTAGTTGGTCCTGTATATCTTGCCATTGTTTTTCTTTTTTAAATTATACTCTTCTTCTTTTTGGAGGACGACATCCGTTGTGAGGAAGTGGTGTTACATCTCTAATAATAGTAACATCAATACCTATAGCAGCAACCGTTCTAATAGCTGACTCTCTACCACTACCTGGTCCTTTTACAAAAACTTCTACTTTTCTCAAACCAGCATCGTAAGCTACTTGACCTGCGTCTTGAGCAGCGATTTGAGCAGCATAAGGTGTACTTTTCTTAGAGCCACGGAAACCATTTTTTCCTGCACTACTCCAAGAGATTACTTGACCTGCTTTGTTGGTAAAAGATATAATGATGTTGTTAAAAGTAGATTTGATATAAACATATCCTTCGGCTTCTACTTTAACTACTCTTTTTTTGGTTGTTTTTTTAGCTTGTGCCATTCTATTAAAATTTATCTATTATTTAGTAGCTTTTTTCTTTCCAGCAACAGTTTTCTTCTTACCTTTTCTAGTTCTAGCGTTTCTTTTGGTGTTTTGACCTCTAACTGGTAATCCTTTTCTGTGTCTGATACCTCTGTACGAACCGATGTCCATTAATCGTTTGATGTTTAATTGAACTTCTGAACGCAAAGCACCTTCTACTTTAAACTCTTCGTTGATGATGTTTCTGATAGCAGTTTGCTCATCATCGTTCCAATCGTTTACTTTTTTATTTTCGTCTATACCAGCTTTGTTTAAGATATATTTTGCTCTAACTGGTCCAATACCATAAATATAGGTTAAGCCAATGCAACCTCTTTTATTTTTTGGTAAGTCTATTCCTGAAATTCTAGCCATAATTAACCTTGTCTTTGTTTAAATCGTGGATTTTTTTTATTAATCACATAAATTTTTCCTTTTCTGCGTACAATAACGCAGTCTTCACTTCTCTTTTTTACTGATGCTCTTACTTTCATCTTATATTTTATTTATATCTAAAAGTTATTCTACCTCTATCTAAATCATACGGAGAAATTTCAACCGCTACTTTGTCTCCAGGTAAAATTCTAATGTAATTCATTCTCATTTTTCCTGAAATGGTTGCCAATATTTCGTGGTCATTTTCTAACTTCACTCTAAACATTGCATTTGATAATGCTTCTGTTATCACTCCGTCTAATTTTATTAAGTCTTGTTTCGCCATATTTTATATCCTTCCGAATTTCGGACTGCAAATATCGTAATAATTAAAGAAAATCTTCAATATATTGCGACTTTTTTATTTCTTTTAATATTAAATTATGATCACTTAACACTTCTGCTTTGCTTTTCATAACTGCAACAGTATGTTCGTAATGTGCTGCTGGTTTCCCATCGGCAGTAACTATTGTCCAGTTATCGCTAAGCTGTTTAACATTCCAAGTGCCTAAATTAATCATAGGTTCGATGGCAATTGTCATTCCTTCTTTAAGTTGTGTACCTTTGCCTCTTTTGCCATAATTTGGAATATTAGGTGCTTCGTGCAGATTTCTACCAATACCATGACCTACTAAATCTCTAACAACGCCGTATCCTTTTTGCTTTTCTGCATAGTTTTGAATAGCAAAACCAATATCGCCAACTCTATTGCCAGCAACAGCTTGGTCGATGCCTAAAAACAAAGCATTGTAAGTAGATTGTAGCAGTGCCTTGGTTGATTCGCTAATTTTTCCTACTGGAAAAGTAAAAGCTGAATCGCCATGATATCCATTTTTATAAACGCCACAATCTATAGACAATACATCTCCTTCTTGTATGATATAATCGCTTGGAAAACCGTGTACTACTTGCTCATTTACAGAAATGCACAAGCTAGCAGGAAAGCCATTGTATCCTTTAAAAGATGGTGTTGCTTGATTGGATTTTATAAAATCTTCTGCAATTTGATCTAATTTTTTTGTTTGGACACCAGGTTGAATAAATTCTACCAGTGATGCCAAAGTTTTGCTAACAAGTAAAGAACTCTCTTTTATTAATTCAATTTCTGCTGGACTTTTGATCGTAATCATATCCGACAATTAGAAACCTGAATCGCTATATATTCTACCTTTTAATCTTGAACCAGTTTGGGTTAATCCATCATAATGACGATTGAGTAGATAAGTTTCAATTTGTGTCATTGTATCTAACACTACTGCTACAAGTATTAATAATGAAGTTCCACCAAAGAAATAAGCAAATTGACTATTTACGCCTAACATTTTGGCAAATGCTGGCATGATAGCAATTAAACCTAAGAAGATAGAACCAGGTAAAGTTATTCTTGATAAAATAGTATCTATATATTCGGCAGTGCTAGCTCCAGGTTTTACACCAGGAATGTAGCCATTGCTTCTTTTTAATTCGTCTGCCATTTGTGTTGGATTCATGATAAGTGCTGTATAGAAATAAGTAAACAACACTACCATTAAAAACATAATAATATTATATGGTACAGAAGTAAAATCTGTCATTTTGTGTAAAAGACCGCTAGCAGAGCTATCTGGAAATAATTGTGCTACTGTAGCTGGAATAAATAAGAATGCTTGTGCAAAGATAATTGGCATTACACCTGCTACATTTACTCTTAATGGTAAGAAACCTCTACTACTGTTATATGCTGCATTGCCTTGCATTTGTTTTGCATAACTTAAAGGCACTTTTCTAATAGCTTTAATTAACATTACTGTTGCTACTACTACTGCTGTTAATAGTGCTAATTCTATCATTAACATTAAAATACCACTACCACCTGCTGCAAATCTTGCTTGTACTTCTGCAATAAATGAACCTGGTAATTTTGCAATAATGTTTGCCATGATAATGATTGATGTACCATTACCAATTCCTCTTTCTTGAATTTGCTCTCCTAACCACATTACGAATACGGTACCACCTGTTAAACATGCTACTGTTGTTAACCAAAAAGTAAACATATTTAAATCTTGGCTCATTGGCACTGTGCCTGTTAGGAATTTTACATATGCTGATGCTTGGAACATGGTTACGAATACGGTACCAATTCTTGTATAATTTGTAATTTTCTTTCTTCCGCTTTCTCCTTCTTTTTGTAATTTTTGGAAATACGGAACTGCTAGTGTAAGTAACTGCATTACAATTGAAGTAGAAATATATGGCATGATACCTAATGCAAAAATGGCTGCTCTAGAGAAAGCACCACCTGCAAATAAATCGAACATGCCCATAATACCTTTGCCACTTTGACTTTGTAAGTTGTTTAATGCGGCAGGATCTATTCCTGGTAAAACTACATAACATCCGAAACGATAAATAAATAATAGTGCTAGCGTAAGTAAGATTCGATTTCTTAGCTCCTTAATAGTAAATATATTTCTTATCGATTCAAAAAATCTGTTCATAATACAATTATATAATAGTAGCTACGCCACCAAGTTTTTCAATTGATTCTTTAGCTTTAGCACTAAAAGCATGAGCATGAATATTAATTTTAGTTGTTAAGTCGCCATTTGCTAATACTTTTAGTTTATGCGACTTTTGAATAATTTTCATTTCTCTAAGCTTTTCGTAAGTAAAGTCTGTTACGCCAAACTTATCTGCTAGTGCTTGTAAGTTAGCTAAGTTAATTACTTCGAACTCTACTCTGGTTGGATTTTTGAAGCCACCTTTAGGTAGTCTTCTTTGTAAAGGTGTTTGACCACCTTCAAAACCTCTTTTAGATTTATAACCAGAACGAGATTGTGCTCCTTTATGTCCTTTTCCAGCTGTACCACCTTTACCAGAACCTTGACCTCTGGCTATTCTCTTTCTTTTTTTAACTGCTCCTTTAGCTGGTTTTAAGTTATTTAATGAGATGCTCATTATTAAATATTTTCTACAATTAATAAATGTTTTACTTTCTCTATCATTCCACTAACTTGTGGTGATAGTTCTTTTTCTATTGAGTGATTGATTTTTCTAAGACCAAGCGCTTTTACAGTATCTTTTTGTCTTTTAGTTTGACCAATTACACTTCTTACTTGAGTTAATTTAACCTTAGCCATAATTATCCGTTAAAAACTTTACTTAATTTAATACCTCTGTCTTTAGCTACTGTGTATGGATCTCTCAACATTGTTAAAGCTTTAATAGTAGCTTTAACCACATTGTGTGGATTTGATGATCCTTGAGATTTTGCTAATACATTGTGTACGCCAGCACTTTCTAAAACGGCACGCATAGAACCTCCTGCGATAACTCCTGTACCATCTGAAGCTGGTTTAATTAATACTTTAGCACCATCGAACAAAGCTAATTGTTCGTGAGGAATTGTACCTTTAAGAATAGGAACTTTGAATAGGTTTTTCTTAGCATCGTCTATACCTTTAGCGATAGCACCTTGTACCTCTCTTGCTTTACCCAAACCAAACCCTACTGTTCCATTTTCATCGCCAACAACTACTAGTGCTGAAAAGCTAAAAGTTCTACCACCTTTTGTTACTTTGGTAACTCTTTGAATGCTCACCACTTTGTCTTTCAACTCTAGTTCTGCAGCTCTTACTTTATTTTCTTTTACTTTATTTTGCATAACTTATAAATCTTAATTTAGAATGATAAACCAGCTTCTCTAGCAGCATCGGCTAATGCCTTAACTCTACCGTGATACAAAAACCCATTTCTATCAAATTTTACAGCGTTAATGTTTAGTGCTTTAGCTTTTTCGGCAATTGCAGTACCTACTTCTTTAGCTTGTTCTGTTTTTGTTTTGCCTTTTTGCTCCACTTTCGCTGTAGAAACTGTTGAGAGTGTTTTTCCTGCAACATCATCAATTAAGCTAGCGTAGATATGTGTGTTGCTTCTGAATACACATAGTCTTGGCATTTCTGCTGTACCACTTACTTTTTTTCTGATTCTGTATTTTAATTTAACTCTACGAGTTATTTTATTTTTACTTATCATTGCTTAAACATTTTATTTTTTAGCGGCAGATTTACCTGCTTTTCTTCTAATTTGTTCGCCTACAAAACGGATACCTTTTCCTTTGTATGGCTCGATTTTTCTGATTGATCTTAACTTAGCTGCTACTTGACCTACTAATTGTTTGTCAATACTTTCTAAGATAACTCTTGGTGGTTGACCTTTAACTGTTTCTGTAGATAATTTGATTTCATCTGGCATTAATACATATACTGGATGTGAGTAACCTACAGCTAGTTCAAGTAGTTGACCTTGATTGGTAGCTCTAAAACCAACACCTACAATTTCTAGTTCTTTTTTATATCCTTCGGAAACACCAATTACCATGTTGTTGATTAAAGCTCTATATAAACCATGTAGTGCTTTGTGTCTTTTTTGGTCTGTTGGTCTTTCTACAGCAATTTGTCCATCTTCAACTTTAACTGTAATATCTCTGTCTACTGGTTGTGTTAATGTTCCTTTTGGTCCTTTAACTGTAATGACATTTTTATCAGAGACTGAAATTTCTGTTTTGTCTGGAATACTTATGGGTGCTTTTCCTACTCTTGACATTTCTAATTATTTATGATATTAAACATAATATTTCGCCACCAACATTTTGTTGTTTAGCTTGTTTATCTGTCATTACTCCTTTAGAAGTTGACATAATAGCGATACCTAATCCGTTTTTTACTCTAGGAATACCATCTACATGTGTATATCTTCTTAAACCTGGTTTAGAGATTCTAATTAGTTCTCTGATTGCAGGTTCATGTGTTCTTGCATTGTATTTTAATGCAATTTTGATGATTCCTTGAGGTCCTTCTTCTTCGAATTTATATTGTAAAATATATCCGTTTTCGAAAAGGATTTCGGTAATTTTTTTCTTTAAGTTAGATGCTGGAATGTCTACGATTCTGTGACCTGCCATTTGTGCATTTCTAATTCTTGTAAGATAATCTGATATAGGATCTGTAACCATCTCCTTGAAATTTTAATTTTTAATAATAATTTTTACCAACTTGCTTTTGAAATTCCTGGAATTTGACCGTTTCTTGCTAGGTCTCTGAATTGAATTCTAGAGATGCCAAAGAAACGCATGTATCCTCTTGGTCTTCCAGTTAATTTACATCTGTTTCTATATCTTACTGGACAAGCATTTTTAGGTAATTTATCTAATGCTTCCCAGTTTCCTTCTTTTTTCAATTGCTCGCGTTTAGCTTTATATTTAGCAATCATTTTTGCTCTTTTTGCATCACGCGCTTTCATTGATTCTTTTGCCATCTATTTTATTTTTTATTTTTTCTTAAAAGGTAATCCCAATGCAGATAATAAGGCGAAAGCTTCGTCATCTGTTTGAGCTGTTGTAACCATAGTAATATCCATTCCACTAATTCTATTGATTTTATCAATGTCTATTTCTGGGAAAATGATATGTTCTTTAATTCCTAAGGTATAGTTTCCTCTTCCGTCGAAAGCTTTTTCGTTAACGCCTTTAAAGTCTCTTACTTGAGGTAAAGCCACAGCGATTAATCGGTCTAAGAACTCATACATTCTATTGCCTCTAAGTGTAACTTTAACACCGATTGGCATATCTTCTCTTAGTTTAAAGTTTGATATTGCTTTTTTAGATTTAGTGGCAACTGCTTTTTGACCTGTTATTCTTGATATTTCATCAACTTGTGTGTCAATAATTTTTTTGTCGCCTACAGCAATACCTACGCCTTGGTTAACTACTATTTTTGTTAACTTAGGTACTTGCATAACTGATTTGTAGTTGTACTTTTCTTGAAGTGCTTTAACTACTTCTTCGTTATACTTTTGCTTTAGTCTTGGTGTGTAACTCATTATTTAACTACCTCCCCAGTTTTTTTAGCAATTCTTACAATTTTTCCATTCTCGTCTACTTGGCGTCCTATTCTTGTAGCTTGACCACCTACTACTACCATTAGGTTAGAGATATTGATTGGTGCTTCTGCTTCTACGATTCCGCCTTGTTGATTTTGTGCATTTGGTTTAGTGTGTTTTTTTACAATATTTATACCTTCTACCAATGCTTTATTTGTTTTTGGATACACCTCTAATACTTTGGCTTCTTTACCTTTATAGCTTCCTGAGATAACTACAACAGTATCGCCTTTTTTTATTTTTGATTTTGGTGTAAACCTTTTATTATTTGATGTCTTTTTCATGTTATAGTACTTCTGGTGCTAATGAAACAATTTTCATATAATCTCTATCTCTTAACTCACGAGCAACAGGACCGAAGATACGCGTACCTCTTGGCTCGTCGTTATTGTTTAAAAGTACAACGGCATTGTCATCGAAACGAATATAGGTACCGTCTTTTCTTTTAATTTCTTTTTTTGTGCGGACGATAACTGCTTTAGAAACTTGTTTTTTCTTAACATTACCTCCAGGCACTGCTTCTTTTACAGAAACTACTATTTTGTCTCCAATAGTAGCATATCTAGCTTTGGTACCTTTAAGTACTCTGATGCAAAGTACTTCTTTGGCACCGCTATTATCTGCAACTCTTAATCTAGACTCTGTTTGTATCATGACTATTTTGCTCTTTCAATTATTTCAACTAATCTCCATCTTTTGGATTTAGACAATGGTCTTGTTTCCATTATTCTAACTGTATCACCGATATTGCATTCGTTTTTTTCATCGTGTGCATGGAATTTTTTAGTTTTTTTCATAAACTTACCATACATAGGATGTTGTAGCTTTCTTTCTACAGTAACTGTGATAGTTTTATCCATTTTGTTAGAAGAAACGATTCCTATTCTGGATTTTCTTTCCTTTCTAACTATATTGTTTTCTATTGTATTTGCTTCGCTCATAGCTTTTGCAATTTAGCTTATTAGTTATTTAATTCTCTTTTTTTAAGTTCTGTTTTAATTCTTGCAATTGTTTGTCTTGTTTCTTTAAGTACATTAGTATTTTCAAGTGGACTAACTGCATGATTAAATCTCATTTTTGTCAATTTTAATTTGTTAGCAGCTAATTCGTTGCTTAAATCTTCTACTGACATTTCTACAAATTCTTGATACTTTTTACTTGGCATCTTTATCAATTTTTAATTTCCGTCGTAATCTCTACGCACTACAAATTTTACTTTTACTGGTAGTTTTTGAGCTGCAAGATTTAAAGCTTCTTGAGCTGTTTTCATTGGTACACCTTCAATCTCAAACATTATTCTACCTGGTTGTACTAAAGCCACCCAATGGTCTAAAGCACCTTTTCCTTTACCCATACGCACCTCTGCTGGTTTTTTAGTCATTGGTTTATCTGGGAAGATTTTAATCCACACTCTACCTTCTCTTTTCATGTGTCTGGTAAGTGCAATACGAGCAGCTTCTATTTGTCTGCTGGTAATTCTACCTTCATCAAGAGATTTTAACCCGAAAGAACCAAATGCTAGCTCATGACCTCTATGAGCGATGCCTTTATTTCTTCCTTTTTGTACTTTTCTAAATTTTACTTTCTTAGGTTGTAACATGACAACTACTGTTTTCTAGTTTACAATTATTTTCTTCTTCCTCCGCCTCTATTATTTCCTCTTCTAGGAGCTTTTTTGCTATTTTCTTCTACTCCTACATTTGGAGATAAATCTCTTTTTGTTAGTACTTCTCCTTTACAAATCCACACTTTAACGCCTATTTTACCGTAGATAGTGTTGGCTTCTTTTATAGCATAGTCTATATCTGCTCTAAAAGTATGTAATGGTGTTCTACCTTCTTTATATTCTTCAGAACGAGCCATCTCTGCACCGCCTAAACGACCTGAACATTTAACTTTAATACCTTCTACACCTAATCTCATTGCAGAAGCGATAGCCATTTTAACTGCTCTACGGAAGTTAACACGCGCTTCTAATTGTTTGCAAATTGTTTCGCCTACAATTGCTGCATCGATTTCTGGTCTTCTTACTTCAACGATATTGATTTGTACATCTTTTTTAGTAAATCTTTTGATTTCTTCTTTGATGCTGTCTACTTCGCTACCATTTTTACCAATGATAATACCTGGTCTTGAAGTATGGATTGTAATAGTAATACGGTTTAGAGTTCTTTCTATAATTACTTTAGAAACGCCACCTTTTTGAATTCTTTTGTCTAGGTATTTTCTAATTTTTTGGTCTTCAACTAATTTGTCGCCGAAGTTTTTACCTCCGTACCAATTAGAATCCCATCCTCTGATGACCCCTAACCTATTAACTATTGGATTTGCTTTTTGTCCCATTTATCTAAATCAATTTTCGTTATTTTCAATTTGTTCTTCTTCAACTACCTCTGTTGCTAATTGTTGATTTCTGCTATCCAATACAATGGTAACATGGTTAGATCTTTTTCTGATTCTGTAAGCTCTACCCATTGGAGCTGGCAAGAATCTTTTTAAGGTTCTACCACCATCAACAAAAACTTCTTTTACAAATAGTTCGCTTTCATCAGCAGCCATTTCAAATTTATTTTCCCAATTGGCAATTGCAGAACGCAACAATTTCTCCATAGTATTTGATGCGTGTTTAGTAGAGAATGTTAAGATATTTAATGCTTGCATTACATCTTTACCTCTGATAGCATCGGCAACTAATCTCATTTTTCTTGGAGAAGTAGGTACACCTACAGCTTTTGCACTGCATTGTGTACTCTTTTGTTCTTTTCTAGCTTTTGCTGCTATTTGTTTTCTTGCTCCCATTACTATAATTATTTTCTATTACCTGAATGTCCTTTAAACTGTCTTGTTGGAGAAAACTCTCCTAATTTATGCCCTACCATATTTTCTGTTACATAAACAGGAATAAATTTATTTCCATTATGAACTCCGAAAGTATGTCCTACGAAATCTGGTGTAATTAATGATCTTCTAGACCATGTTTTGATAATTGTTTTTTTACCAGATTCATTCATATCATCTACTTTTTTTTGAAGATGGTATGCTACATAAGGCCCTTTTTTTAAACTTCTAGCCATGTTTTATTTTTTCTTGCGTTTAGAAATTATATATTTATTAGATGCTTTTTTGGTATTTCTAGTTTTTTGACCTTTAGCCATGATACCCGTTCTTGATCTTGGGTGACCACCTGAAGATCTACCTTCACCACCACCCATTGGGTGATCTACTGGATTCATTGCTACCCCTCTTACTCTTGGTCTTCTACCAGCCCATCTTGATGCACCTGCTTTACCTTTGATTAGTAAGCTATGGTCTGAGTTTGATACTGTACCTATAGTTGCTAAACAAGTTAATAAAACTAATCTTACTTCGCCAGAAGGCATTTTTACGATTGCAAACTTTCCGTCTTTACCTGTAAGTTGAGCAAATGTACCTGCACTTCTACAAATAACTGCTCCTTTACCTGGTTGTAATTCTATATTGTGAATGATAGAACCAAATGGTATGTTTGCTAATGGTAATGTATTTCCTACTTCTGGAGCTACTTTGTTTCCTGAAATAATTTCTTGACCTACTTGTAAACCTTCTGGAGCAATGATGTATCTTTTTTCTCCGTCTTTATACACTACTAAAGCGATAAATGCTGAACGATTTGGATCGTATTCAATAGATTTTACTGTAGCAGGAATATCAAATTTATTTCTTTTGAAATCTACAATTCTATATTGTCTTTTATGACCACCACCTCTTTGTCTCATGGTCATACGACCATTTTGGTTTCTACCACCTGTTTTGCTTAGAGTAACCAATAAAGACTTTTCTGGATTAGATTCTGTTACTTCTACGAAAGCATTAGAAACTTTGAATCTAAGCCCGGGAGTTACTGGTGTATATTTTTTAGTTGACATCTCTTCTTAGTTTTTAAATCTTACAAATCGTTATAAAAATCTATTTCTTCACCTTCTGCAATTTTTACGATTGCTTTTTTATAAGCTCCTTTTCTACCAGTTAAAATTGCTTTTTTAGTATATCTTGATTTTGGCTTAGATGGCATGATTGCAGTGTTTACTTCTTCTACATTAACGCCATACATCTGCTCTACTGCTTTTTTAATTTCAATTTTATTAGCTTTTTTATCAACGATGAATGCATATTTGTTATGCTTCTCGGTAATAGCAGAAGCTTTTTCAGAAATTAATGGTTTTTTAAGTATATCCATTGTTTATTTTTTTTCTGTTTTTGAATTATTCAATGATTCAATTGCTTTTTCGCTAATTAAAAGCATGTTATTGTTCAAGATATCATAAGCGTTTAATTGGTTAGCCATTACTAAGCCAGCACCTTGAATATTTCTTGACGCTAAATAGATATTATCGTTTAACTCTGGTAAAACCAATAATGATTTTGAGTTTTGTACATCAAAGTTTTTAAGCAATTTTACATACTCTTTAGTTTTTGGTGCGTCAAAAGAAAAATCTTCTATTACTTTTAATGTTTGACTTGCTACTTTAGATGATAATGCAGAAGCTCTAGCTAATTCTTTCACTTTTTTGTTTAGTTTGAAGCCATAATTTCTAGGTCTTGGACCAAATATTCTAGCACCACCTCTAAACAATGGATTTTTGATACTTCCTTTTCTAGAACCACCAGTACCTTTTTGCTTATGCAATTTTTTAGTTGAACCAGATAATTCTGATTTTTCTAAAGTTTTGTGTGTACCACTTCTTCTGTTAGCTAAGTATTGTTTTACTGCTAAATAGATAACATGCTCATTAGGTTGAACGCCAAATATTGCGTCATTCAACTCAATTTGTCTGCCTGTAGCTTTACCTTCTATATTAAATACTTCTACTTTCATTTTACTTCTTCTCAATAATTACGAATGCTCCTTTATGACCAGGAATTGCTCCTTTTACTAAGATTAAATTTTGGTCGGCAAGAACTTTTATCACTTTTGCACGAGTAACTTTTACTTTATCTCCACCCGTTCTACCTGCCATTTTCATGCCTTTAAAAACACGAGCTGGCGTTGAACAAGCACCGATTGAACCTGGAGCTCTAAGTCTGTTGTGTTGACCATGCGTAGCACCACCAACACCTGCAAAGCCGTGTCTTTTAACTACTCCTTGAAAACCTTTTCCTTTTGAAGTTCCAGTAACTGCTACTTTGTCGTTTTCTTGAATTAAGTTAGTATCAATTACATCTCCAACATTAACATCCTCAAAGTTTCCTCTAAATTCTACTAATTTAGCTTTAGGTGCAGTGCTTGCATTTTGGAAATGTCCTTTCATTGCTTTAGAAGTATTTTTTTCTTTTTTATTTCCAAAGCCAATTTGAATAGCATCATATCCGTCTTTTTCGGTAGTTTTCTTTTGTGTAACTACACAAGGACCAGCTTCCAATACTGTACAAGGTATTGCTCTTCCGTCTTCACCGAAGATTGTAGTCATTCCTATTTTAGTACCTATTAATCCTTTCATTTTACTATACTTTTATTTCTACATCCACACCACTTGGCAATTCTAATTTCATTAAAGCATCTACTGTTTTTGGTGTAGCACTATAGATATCTAACAATCTTTTGTAAGTACACAATTTAAACTGCTCTCTTGCTTCTTTATTAACATGTGGCGACTTTAAAACAGTAAATATTTTTTTGTTGGTTGGCAAAGGAATTGGACCTGTTACCAAAGCACCTGCATTTTTTACAGTTTTAACAATCTTCTCAGCAGATTTATCTACCAAGTTGTGGTCGTACGATTTTAATTTTATTCTAATTCGCTGTGTCATATTATTTTAAATTATTCAGCTTTAACTTTACTTTTTGCTTTAGATATAATCTCTTCTGCTAAGTTGTTTGAAACTGGAGCATAGTGAGAAAATTCCATAATAGATGTTGCTCTACCAGAAGTGATTGTTCTTAAATCGGTTACATAACCAAACATTTCAGACAAAGGCACTTTTGCTTTAATTACTTGAGCATTGTTTTTGATTTCCATACCTTCCATCATACCTCTTCTTCTGTTCAAGTCACCTACTACATCTCCTGTATTTTCTTCTGGTGTGATTACTTCTAATTTCATGATTGGCTCAAGAATGATTGGTCCTGCTTTTTTACAAGCTTCTCTGAACGCAAACTTAGCACATTGCTCGAAAGAGAAAGAATCTGAATCGACTTGGTGATAAGAACCATCGTTTAAAGTTACTTTTAAGCTTGGTACATCATAACCTGCTAATACTCCTGTTTTCATTGCTTCTTTGAAACCTTTTTCAACAGCAGGAATGAATTCTTTAGGAACTGCACCACCGAAAATATTGTTTACGAAAGTTAAACCTTCTTTTCCTTCTTCACCTGGACCAACTTCTACATCAATATCGGCAAACTTACCACGACCACCAGACTGTTTAGCATATTTTTCTCTATGTTTAATAGTATTAGTGATTGCTTCTTTATAGTTTACTTGTGGAGCACCTTGGTTACATTCTACTTTGAACTCTCTTAATAATCTATCTACGATAACTTCTAAGTGTAACTCACCCATTCCGCTAATTACTGTTTGAGCAGTTTCTTCGTCGTATCTTACTTTGAAAGTTGGATCTTCTTCTGCTAATTTACCCAAAGCCATCCCTAATTTATCGGCATCTTTTTGTGTTTTAGGTTCGATTGCCAAACCAATAACTGGATCTGGGAATTTCATTGACTCTAACACGATAGGTTTACCTTCTGCACAAAGTGTATCTCCAGTACGAATATCTTTGAAACCAACTGCAGCACCAATATCACCAGCACCTAATCTTTCGATTGGATTTTGTTTGTTGGCGTGCATTTGGAATATTCTAGAAATTCTTTCTTTGTTTCCACTACGAGAGTTGTAGATATAAGAACCTGCTTCTAACACTCCTGCGTAAGCTCTCATAAATGCTAAACGACCAACATAAGGATCTGTAGCGATTTTAAATGCTAATGCAGTAAATGGTTCATCGAAACTTGGTTTTCTAAAGATTTCTTCTCCAGTATCTGGATTAGTACCTTTGATTTCACCTCTATCTAATGGACTTGGCAATATTTCCATTACCAAATCTAACATTGTTTGAACTCCTTTATTTTTGAATGAAGAACCACATAACATTGGTACTATCTTCATATCGATAGTTGCACTTCTTAATGCATCTAAGATTTCTCTTTCTGTGATAGACTCTGGATCATCAAAGAATTTTTCCATTAATGATTCGTCGTATTCAGAAACTGCTTCTAATAAAACTTCTCTCCATTTAACAGCTTCTTCCATCATGTCATCAGGAATTGGCACTTCTTGGAAAGTCATACCCATATCTTCTGTATTCCAAACGATACCTCTAAAGTTGATTAAGTCAACCACACCTTTAAAGTTATCTTCTGAACCAATTGGCAATTGTAAAGGAACAGCATTAGAACCTAACATGTCTTTAACTTGTTGAACAACATTTAAGAAGTCAGCTCCAGATCTATCCATTTTATTTACGAAACCAATACGAGCAACATTATAGTTATTTGCTAATCTCCAGTTTGTTTCTGACTGTGGTTCAACACCATCAACCGCAGAAAAAAGGAATACTAGACCATCTAATACTCTTAAAGAACGATTTACTTCAACAGTGAAGTCGACATGTCCTGGTGTATCGATGATGTTTACATGATATTGATCTCCTCTATAATTCCAAAAAACGGTAGTAGCAGCAGAAGTAATTGTGATACCTCTTTCTTGTTCTTGAACCATCCAGTCCATAGTAGCACCACCATCGTGTACTTCACCAATTTTGTGATTTACACCAGCATAATATAAAATACGCTCTGTTGTAGTAGTTTTACCTGCATCGATGTGAGCTGCAATACCTATGTTTCTTGTATATTTTAAATCGCGTTTCATTTTTTACTTGTATTAAACTTTAAAGTGAGAGAATGCTTTGTTTGCTTCTGCCATTTTATGCATATCTTCTTTTCTTTTTACAGAAGAACCTTCTCCTTTAGAAGCTGCTATTAATTCTTGAGCTAATTTTTCGCCCATAGATTTGCCATTTCTTTTTCTTGCAAACATAATTAACCACTTCATGGTTAAGAATATTTTTCTATCTTCTCTGATAGGTGTAGGAATTTGGAAAGTAGCACCACCAATTCTTCTAGATCTTACTTCTACAGATGGCATTACATTTTCTAATGCTTTTTTCCAAATATCGTAACCTTCTTCTTCAGTAGAAGCTTTTACTTTTTCCATAGCTTCATAGAAAGATTTGTAAGCGATGCTTTTCTTTCCATCAACCATCATATTATTAACAAATCTAGTTACCAATGCGTCATTGTAAACTGGATCTGGTGCTAAATATCTTTTTTTTGCTTTTTGCTTTCTCATTGTATTAAAAAATTAGCGACTGTTATAATTATTTTGAAGCTGGTTTGGGTCTTTTAGTACCGTATTTAGATCTACTTTTCTTTCTGTCGTTTACTCCAGCTGTATCTAAAGCACCTCTAACGATGTGGTATCTTACCCCTGGTAAATCTTTAACCCTTCCTCCACGAATCATTACGATAGAGTGTTCTTGTAAGTTATGACCTTCGCCTGGTATGTAAGCAATGATTTCGTACTTGTTAGTTAACCTTACTTTAGCTACTTTTCTAAGTGCTGAGTTTGGTTTTTTAGGTGTAGTAGTGTAAACCCTTGTACAAACACCTCTTCTTTGTGGACAAGAAGTCAAAGCTTTTGACTTAGATGTCTCTTTTAGTTGTTTTCTTCCTTTTCTTACTAATTGTGATATAGTTGGCATTCCAATTAATTTTTAAAATTTGGACTGCAAAGGTAAGCGTAATAAATAAGAATACAAAACATTGTATTGAAAAAAATCATCATTTGTCTTGTAGTCTTATCTTCAAACCGAAGACAGTCACTACCCAAAAGAGTATTGCTACTCTTAAAAGTGGTGCAAAGGTATTGATAAAAACGATAAAATGTTAGTTTTTAATTGTTAAATCGTAGTTAAGTTATGGTTTTGGTAGATTGGGTTTATTATCATAGGTTTCACCACATGGTTACTTATATTAAAGTACTTTACACTTCTACTGCTATGAACCTGATTTCGGTTTAAAAATTATTATAAAATACTGTTTATCAACAATTTATATTTAGACAAATCTTAAAGGTTATACCGCTACGCTGTATTTTATAAAATTTTCTATCATTTCTAATAAGGTTGAAGTGCTACGCACTTATTAAGTTACTAAAATATGCTACTAATACAATATAAATCAAATACTTATAATATTTTTGGGTGTTTTAAAACCGAACTCAGGTTGTTTAATATTAATCAAGAATCCAAGCTATAGTATCTCCAAAGTATGTATATATTATAATTCTTAAAATTATACAAATTAGAAAAACCGCTAAAACCTTTTTGTTATAAATTAATTTAATTTTTTGTTTGTATTTAATTGATTTAACAACTAAAATTATAACTCTTATTACAGCATAAATAAAGCTAAAAAGAACTACAAAGAAAAAAATACTACTAATTGAGCTTAAATTAAAAAACAGTAAACCATTTGGTTCCTCATCTACTGCATACTTAGGCAAGTATCCAAGATGAATGTAAGCTAATAAGAAAATGAATAAATCAATTAAAACATCTATGATAAAAATATAAAAGTATATATTAATTCTCAATCTCATGTTTTATCTATTTTTACACCTCTTGAATTATCGTTTTCTATTAATTTCTATACCATTAATTAACTATTGCAAAACCTATATATTTTATCTAACCAAAATACATTATTACTTTGATTACTCTTTTATAGTTATAAATGTAATGCAAGTTATTGATGTACGCAAGTTGCATTTTGCTATTTATTACGATAAACTCATAATTTGGTATGATTTTTAGTAGAATGATGATAAAGAATTGTTAAGCCATCAACAAAATTTAAAAAAATAAGTTGAATAACAATATTTTTATACTGTAATACATTGAAGCGGTTTATATTCATATTATTTGCACTTTTTGGTGTTGTTAGTTATAGTAAAGCAGACATTACTCTAAAAGGTATTGTTGTTGATGCAAAAACTAAAGAACTATTGCCTTATACTAATATCTTAATAAGTTCTACAGAGGCATATATGACTGATGATTCTGGTTATTTTGAGTTTACTGTTAAAGAAAATGTAGATTCTATTGTTTTTACTTTTCTTGGTTATAAAGACGAAGTTTTAAAGCAACGGTTTTTTTCTAAAGACTCTATTACTGTAAAAATGAAACCAGATGGTTATATGTTACAAGAGTTTGTTATTCAAGCGAGTAAAAAAGTTAAAACTAAAGATACAGTAGCCATTAGAATTTTTAGAAATGTAGTGGCTCATAAAGATGACAATAGACCTAAACAGTACAACAATTATCAATATGAAGAGTATGCAAAAACAGTGGCTTCTTTATATAACATCAAAGACAAAATTCTAAAAAAGAAGATTTTAAAACCATTTAGGTTTGTTATTGAAAACATGGATTCTACCGAAAATGGTGTTAAATATGTGCCTCTTATTTTAAAAGAATCAATTACCGAAGAATATTATCAAAAAAAACCAGATAAAAGTAAATCGTTTGTTAAAGCCAGCAAAATTTCTGGTATTGAGCAATTGCGTTTTTCTGAGTTGCTAGATATTGCGTTTGATGAAGTCGACATCTACGACAATCAGACACAAGTAAATGGTATGACTTTTTTATTGCCTTTTGCCAATGGTGGTTTAACTTTATATCGATACTATTTAGTAGATAGTGTTAAAAATGCAGATAGTGTTTGGATTTATCAATTGGCTTTTGTTGCTAAAAGCAAAAGCGACTTACTATTTAATGGTAGAGCTTGGATTGAAGATTCTTCTTTCGCCATTACCAAAATTGATTTAAGTATTGACAAAAGAGCTAACTTAAACTTTGTAAACGACTTTATGCTAAAACAACGCTTTGAAGAAGTTGAAAACAAAGGTTGGTTTAAAGTGAGCGAAGAAAGAAGTACCAACATTGCTTTTACCAAACGCAAAAAAGCTAAAAGTGTTCGGATTTATCGTTCTATATCAAGAAAAGATATTGCCATAGATACTATTTTTCCAGATACCATTTTTAGTGAAGTTGGCGTTACTAATTTGCCAAATTATAATCGACAAAAAGATTCGTTTTGGTTAGCAAGCAGACATGATTCTTTAACGACATCAGAAGGTAAAGTTTATTTTTTGATTGATTCTTTGAAGCGAACTAAGTTTTATAAATCGATGTCGACTTTAGGTTCATTTTTTTCTAGTGGTTTTTATAAAATGGGAAAAAAGCAAATGCTTGAAGTTGGTAACTTATATCAGTTAATTAGTTGGAATGATGTAGAAGGTGTGCGACTTCGTGTTGACTTTAGGAACAATTGGCGAATGAGTGAATGGATTAGATTTAGAACCAAATTGGCTTATGGTACTAAAGATAAACGAATAAAATATGGAGCAGAAATATCATCGAAATTACCTGATAAAAAGAAACGATATCATAGCATTGGTGCTTCTTACTCTGATGATTATCAACGATTTTCATTATCGCCGAATGATTTAGAGTACGACTATATTTACAACTCACTTTTGAGAACACAGTCTATCACCGATTTAGTTTATATAAAAAGTGCTAACTTATTTTATTACAGACAGTGGTTGCCTAATTTTAATACTCGTTTGTCTTTCAACTATAAGAACTATCAAACCATTCCAGGAAAAATTGAGTTCATCAAAACACTTGATGATGGAACTGTAGTTAATCGAAATAAATTTCAGATATTTTCACCAAGTTTTACCATGCGAGCAACACCTGGTGCTAAATTTTTACAAACTGCCAGAAGAGAACGATTTGTAAAAGGTAATTTACCAAGAATAACACTCGACTATAATTTTAGCTTAAAAGGTTTTATTAGCGATTTTAGCTATCATAAACTAGAATTATTGATTGAAGAAAGATTGCCAACACCAATTGGTCATTCTATTATAGAGTTGCGTGGTTTTAAATTGTTTGGAGAAGCACCTTATCCTTTGTTGCATGTGCTAAGAGGAAATCAGTCGTTTTTATATGAAAAAGACCGATTTACTAATATGAATGAAGGTGAGTTCATTGCCGACCAAATGATAAGTTTTTTATTAGAACATCATTTTAATGGATTTTTCTTCAACAAAATTCCATTGATAAAAAAACTTGGATTGCGAGAAGTTTTTGTAACTAAAATGGCAGTTGGCAGTTTAGATAAATCGAAAGTGTCGTTTACCGATTTGCCAAGTACATTAAATGGCTTAAATGGTTTTTATGCTGAAGTTGGTTTTGCTATAGAAAATATTGCAAAGCTACTTAGAGTAGATTTTAGCTGGCGATTAACTCAGAAAGACAAAACAGACATTAAACCATTTAGAGTTGCCTTTAGCTTTAAACCAAGCTTTTAGTTGAGTAGCAATGAGTATAGATTAGTAAGTATTGAGATTTTTATTAGATATACTTAAGATTTATAGAAATTATACTTTCCTTCTTAGTTAAAGCAAAAATAGAGTAAACTATTCTTTCACCAATTTTTTATTCGTGCTTAGTCCACATTCTAGGAAACTAATGTAATTTTTTTCGTCGGCAGAAAAAGAATAATCTACTGGTTGATTAAGTAGTTGTTCCTGATTACTTACTAATACATAATATGGTTGCGAATTGGTTTTAAAGTGCTTGGCTTGGAAATCGCTCCACTTCTGACCAACCGTTTTTACTGTTCTCATTTTTCCTGTAGCATCTGATTCAAACCACTCATTTTCTGGTAAGTCAGTTCTGTCATCAACATAAAGTGAAATGATGACATACTGCTGCAATAAGCTTTGTACTGCTTTTTTTGTCCAGATATTTTCTTCAATTTTTCTACAGTTTACACAACCAAAACCAGTAAAATCTAACAAGACTGGTAAGTTATTGGTTTTAGCATACGCCATACCTTTGTCGTAGTCTTTAAAGTGTATAAACTGTTCGTGATTTTTGTCTTTAAAATTATAAGTAACTGGTGGAGCTAAACCACTCAACACCGATTTTAATGGTTGATATTTGATTCCGTTATAAGCCAAATATCCTACAAAAATTAAAGTTAAAACGCCTAATATTTTTCTAGTAGCACTAATTTTTTCGCCTTTATTATCGTGTGGAAATTTGATGATGCCAAAACTATATAGTGCTAATGCAAAGAAAATAAGTGTCCAAATTGCCATAAAAACTTCCCAACGCAATAATCCCCAATTTTGTGTCATATCTGCAATAGATAAAAACTTAAAAGCAAGTGCCAATTCTATAAAACCTAAGAATACTTTTACGGTGTTCATCCATCCTCCAGATTTTGGCAAAGATTGTAGCCATTGCGGAAATAAAGCAAATAGTGTAAAAGGTAAAGCCAATGCAGTAGAAAATCCTAGCATTCCGACTAATGGTTTTAATGGAATTCTTCCTAGAATAGATGCACCTCCACCAGTTGCTACTTCTACTAAAAGCGTTCCTATAATTGGTCCTGTACAAGAAAACGATACCAATGCCAAAGTAAATGCCATAAAGAAAATACCTAAGTTTCCACCTTTACTTGCTAAGCTATCTGACTTGTTTGCCCAAGCACTTGGTAGCGTGATTTCGTAAAATCCAAAGAAAGAAAATGCAAAAATTACAAATACGATAAAGAAAATTAAATTAAACCATACATTGGTACTCATAGCATTTAATGCATCTGAACCAAATACAGTTGTAATAATTAATCCTAATAGAACATATATTATAATTATAGAAATACCATAAAGTAATGCTTTCTTTAATCCTTGTTTTTTGTCTTTTCCGCCTTTAGTAAAAAAGCTAACAGTTAATGGAATCATAGGAAAAACACAAGGCGTAAGCAGTGCTATTAATCCACCTAAAAAACCCAGTACAAAAATTAACCAAGCACTTTTATCTTTCTTATCGTTTTGTACACTACAAGCACTATTTGCATATGAAATATCAAACTTTTCTGTGTTTACATTATCGATAGCACTTTTTTGGTCGATGTCTTGTGTTGCAACATCATCTGTTGTTGTAGTTGTATTTGTTATAGTACCATTTTCTGTAGTAGTAATATTGTCTTCTACATTATTGGTAGTAGTATTTGTTGGTTGCTCTGTAATTGTTGTAGTCGTTTGATTTTCTTTAGTAGGTGTAGTCGTTGTTTCTTGTGTAGAATTATTATTAGTAGTATTACTTGTAGTATTTTTGTACGCTAATTTAGCTGCAAAAGATTCTGGACCGAATGGCATACAACCTTCTTCGTCTTTACAAACCATGCCATCGAATTCGCCTTTAAGTGTAGTATTGGCTTTTACTTTTACTCTTTGACTAAAGGTAAGCGTATTGCTATAAGAACTTACATTGACACCAAACAATTCATCAAACTTTTTTTCGAGTTTTCCTGTTTCTTTTACTTTACCAATTAATTCTACATTTGGATTTTTATCGAACTTAAAAATGGTTGGCAATGGTCCTCCATCTTCTGTAAATTGACTATACATATGCCAATTCTTATCTAACTTTACGACTACATTTACCCAATATTCGTTGTCTGCAATTTCGCTTACATTGGCAGAATAAGTAAAATGATAATTCATTTGTGCAAATCCTTGTACTGAAAATAGTAAGCAAAAAAGAATTAGTAAGTGTTTAAGTTTGTGCATAATTATTGTTTAAGCATGAACAATATCTAATAATGATTCAAACAATAATTTTCCGTCTTTGTTTCCTAAAATAGTTTCGGCAGCTCTTTCTGGATGTGGCATCATACCAAATACATTTTTATTGGCATTGCAAATTCCTGCAATATTATTTACCGAACCATTTGGATTGCTTTCGTCTGTGATGTTTCCGTTGGCATCGCAATATTGAAATATTATTTGATTGTTTTGTTGTAGTTGTTGTAGTGTAGCATCATCGGCAAAATATCTGCCTTCTGCATGTGCAATTGGAATGCTTAGTGCTTGGTTTGGTGTAAGGTTTTTGGTAAGTGGTGTAGTTGTATTGGTTGTAGTGATGTACTGATTTTGACAAATAAATCGTTGGTCTTTATTTCGTAGCAAAGCACCTGGTAATAAATGTGCTTCGCATAAGATTTGAAATCCGTTACAAATTCCCCAAACAAAACCACCATTATTGGCATGTTCTATAATTTTTTCCATGATTGGTGAAAATCTTGCAATAGCACCACATCTTAAATAATCGCCATAAGAAAAACCACCAGGAATCATGATGCAGTCGTTGGTTGTTAAATCTTGTAAAGCAGTATCTTTATGCCAAAGTATTCTGACTTCTGCTTGCATTACTTTTTCGCAAACATGAGCTATATCGTGATCGCAGTTTGAACCTGGAAATGTAACAACGCCAAATTTCATCTTCTGAGTTTAAATTGAAATCAAACTTACAAGAATTAATAAAAAATATAGAGTATATGGCTTATAATTATTGTTAATAATAGTGCATAGTGTAAAATTGTTCTCCATTTTGGCAAACGCATTCGTAGCATTAAAAAGCTATTGTACACTGTAATTGGTATCAATAATATTGAAAAAACAGTGGTATCGTTGGTATAAGTAAATATTGCTGTTGCTAATAATGACATGCTAAATACATGAAATGCTGTTAGGTTTTTTCTTGTTTTTACACTAGTAGCAAACATGACGCCTCTTAAACTTATAAAACTAAAAATTACATACAATGCCATTAGTGCTAATGGTATGTATTGAAAATAGTTTTTAGTGAAACTGATGAATTGAAAAGGAAAGATTGAAAAATTATCAATAAAAAAAGCAATATCAAAAATATAACAGATGCTAAATGCAAAATATAATGGCAGTAACATTCCAAAGAAAATGAGTAAATAGTCTTTTACTTGAAATGGTTTTACAATAAAAATTGCTGCAAAAACTATTGGTACTCCAATTACAAACGATGGTAGTTGTAGTATGATTAATCCGATGACAATACCAATGAGCAAACAGATTGATTTATTGATGCTTGTACTTAGTGCAAATAATAATTGTAGCAAAACAAGAATAGTAAGATTGATAAAATGATAAGCAGACAATACATTATAGCTTGGAAAAATACAAGATGCTATGATAAAATACAGCAATGGAACGAATGAAAATTCTTTATTAAATCCGTTGACATTAAATAAGTAGTTGAGCCAAATTGCTTGAATAATAATAATGAGTTGTGCGAATACAAATTCTAATAAAAAATTATTGATTGAGATAAAGCTTACTGTTGTCCACCAATTATTGGTTGGATTTGTTGGTACATCGTATTGATAAAAAAAGAAAGGTGTTTTTAATAGTAAAAAGACAACTACCAAAATAGTGATTGCTAAAGGATTTTTTGATTTTAGTTGTAAAATCACGCTGTAAGTTTATTGTTGTTTGATTTGATTTTGCAAAGAGCAAACCTACACATTAGTACACAATTTTAATAAATTGTCTTATTCTTTTTTCTTCACTTGGAATAATAATTGTATTTCCATCGGTTTGTAATGCTTTATTGGTTACTAAGTTTAGTTTTTCTTTATGTGCATTTAACAAACTTTCTCTTTTGTACAAACCATTTGGATTAATGGTATAGTCTATAAAATTTCCGTTGCTCGAAATATCTTCGTTGTATAAAAATTTAATGGCATTTTGTGCTTCGAAAAAAGCAAAAGAAGAATACCAACCTTTGTCGTTTTCGCTTACTTGAGATTTTACTATTGTATTTTGCCAATCTATTGTTCCGTTTGGATTGATAGAATACACCAACACATCATTAAATTGATATTTATTAGAGTAACGAACATATGGATCTGAAAAATATGGATTGTAATTATTAAATGTACTATTTCCAGATTGTAAAATGCTAGTATAAATCATTTCGCCTTCTGCTGCAAAAATAAAACCACCGTCGCTTCTTGGAATAACTTTTTTAATTTTTAGTGTAGTCACATTATCTCTCCAGTTTTTAAAATCGAAAGTTTTAGAGAGCTTTAAATCTTCTTCTTTCAAAGCCATGTATTGTTCTGAAATAGTTTCGTTAGTTAATATATTTATTATTTTAAAATAAAAACCAATATCCGATTTATTTTCATAGTCTTTATAACCACAAATAATATATGCTGTTTCTTCTGTTAGATTAACATCTGTAACTAAATTTTTATAGCTTTTATGCATTCCACTGATTTCTGCTTCTGCAATTTTTTTCTCTTGCAGATTGTACACCATCGTAGTAAATTTTTCGTAGTCGTATTCATCTGACGACCAATTGTTTTTATGAGCAAAAACAGCTAATACATTACCTTGGTTACTTAAACGAAAAGATTTTAAGTAGATATTATTTTTATCTTGAATAGTAAATACATTTCTACCTATTATATTAAGATTGCTGTTGAGAATATTAAATCGTACAAAAAAATTATTTTTCTTAGACAAAATAGTAAAGCAAACTATTTTAGATTTATCTGGAGAATAACGAACATAAAAATTTTGGTCTGAATTGTAATCTGTAGCTACAGAATCTATGATATATGCTTTTTTACTAAGATTTAATTGTTGGTCGATGACTTGCATTTTTAAGAAATGCTCTCTATTGCTTTCTTTTACTGTATAGAAAAGTAGAATATTATCATCGGTTAATAAAAACTCATCTACACTTATATTTTTATCTTGTATAGGAATTTCTTTTCTATATACTGTATTGAGTTTATCATCTAAAATAGCTAGTTCGTGTTCATTATTATCTCCAAAATAGTGAATGACTGTTCCTATTTTATTCGTTCCTAAAATTTCATAGTCTAAATATTTACTAGGAATTTTTTCTTGTGCCGACTTATAAATTTTCTGTGCTTGTAGCTGAGTTACTACAAAAAAAGACAGTAATAATATATATAATTTTAGTTTCAAATTATCTTTTTTGTTTTGGATCAATAGCATCTGTTAAACCTTCACCTATTAAGTTAAACAAAGTTACAGTAATAAAGATAGCCATTCCTGGAAATATTGCAACCCATAATTGCGATTTTCCACCTCTTGCTAATGATAACAATTTTCCCCATGATAAAGTTTCAGGCGGAATTCCTAATCCTATAAAAGACAAGAAAGATTCTATTAAAATAGCTGATGCAATACCAAAAGCTATGGCAATTAATACTGATGACAATGAATTTGGAATAGCATGTCGTAATAAGATTCGTTTTCTAGAATAACCTAGTGCTTCTGCTGCTTCTATGTATTCTAAAGAACGCACTTTTAGTAACTCTGCTCTTATAAATCTGGCAATACCTGTCCATGATGTTAAACCAATAACAACCATTACTAAAAATATACTTGGTTTTGCAATGGCCACTATGGCAATTACTAGGAATAATCTTGGAATAGATACTAGAATTTCTATTAATCGTTGAACGATAATATCCATTGGGACTGCAATTTTTTTCTTGAACCAAGGAATGAATTGTAGTAGTTTTCCTACCAACCAAGACAAAATAATGGCACCAAAAAATATGACAAAACTGAGTAGTAAATTGCCTAAGAATTTTAAACCAGAAACTTTTAAACTATCGCTTAATATATAGCTACGCGTAGAAAAGGCATAGAACCAACCAAAAATAATTCCTGGTAAAAGCATAATAGCTGTTGCTCTAGAAATGAGTATTCTGTTATCGCCAAAATAACCAGCCAAAGCACCTAAAATAATACCAATTAACGAAGCAATAGACATAGACACAATGCCTACTGCAAAAGCAATTCTAGTACCATGAATTAAAGCAGATAAAACATCTCGACCAAGTGCTTCAGTTCCTAGCCAATGTCGCCAACGAACAGATGGAACATCTTGTTTTTCAAATGGAGATACAAAACCAGCATTTATAATATCTTGTGTTGTAGCAGAATATGGAATTGGTGGACGAACAACTTTTTGAAAATCGGTATCAATCCAATTGATATTTTGTAAATCTTTTGGCCATTTTTTTATACCTAACTGCACACCATAATCTATAAGAATTGGAAAGTAACTTTTATCGTTATACTTACAGTAAATAGGTTTTTCGTTAGCAATAAAATCGGCAAAAAGAGCTATGAAAGCCATAAAACCAACTAAATACAAAGAAAAAACAGCTCTTTTGTTTTTATTAAATTGTCGTTTTACAAAAGCCCAATATGCTTCAGAGTTTTTAGTAGGCGTAGGACTAAGCTCATTTTTAAAATGCTTAGCATTCCCTTTTGAAAACTTAATTCCTTTTAAATGATTTAATATTCCCATTTCTATTTTTTATTATAAGATATTCTTGGATCTACTAATGCATATAAAATATCTGCTACTAAAAATCCTACTAAAGTTAAAATTGCCGAAAACATAACTACCGAATATACAATTGGATAGTTTCTCGCTACTAAAGCATCGTACGCCAGTTTTCCCATTCCTGGAATAGAGAAAATAATTTCTAGTACAATTGCTCCACTTACTGCTAATGGAAATACACTAGCAAACAAAGTTATTATTGGCAATAGTGAATTTTTAAAAGCGTGTTTCCACAATATTGTTCTTTGATTTAGTCCTTTTGCTCTAGCAGTTCGTATATAATCTTGCGAAAGTGTATCGACCATAGCTCCACGCATTTGTCTAGAAATGTAAGCCAAACTTCCGTAAGTATAACAAATTAAAGGCAATACTAAATGATATGCTCTAATGCCAAATTTTTCCATAAAACTCATACCACTTTCAATTTGTCCTACACCATACGCAGGAAACCAGTTTAAGAAATCGCCACCTCCAAAAAACATAATTAATAGTGTTGCTACCCAAAAACTTGGTAAAGAGTATAGTAAAAATAAAATGGTAGAAATAGTTTGATCGGTTTTTGAACCTTTTTTAGCTGCAGAAACCACACCTAATGGAATAGAAATTAAATAAGTTAATATTATTGAAATAATGCTTAAAATAACTGTCCATCTTACAGCATCTAATAAAACAGATTTTACAGGTCGACCGTCTTTATAAGAAATTCCAAAATCGCCTTTCATAAATTTGGTAATCCATTGATGGTATTGACATTGTGTACCATACCAATGTATGGTTGGTGTTTTATATTTTATTGGTGTAGGATTATCTCTTAATTCTTGGTAATTATTTTTAACAGTAAGCAATGCTTTGTTGATTGCCAATAACGAACTATCTTTTTTTGTTTGATTTTGAATTTTGCTTATCGATGACTGAATTACATTATTATTGTCGTTAATGTACAGTTGATATATGTTGTCTTTGATTGCAATAATTGCATCGCCATTGGCAGAATCTCTTTTGGTTTCTAGCGTAGCAAATTCTAGTTGTTTAATAGACTGATAGTATTTGTCTATGAGTGTCCAATTTCCGTACTGAGCAATTAATCTAGATAAATTATTTCGATGAAATTTTTTAGGAATTAAGTGTAAGTCTTTCGGCGTTGCTTCATTAGAAATAGAGAAATAGAAAACTGGCAAGTCTAAACCCAATTCTTGTCTTTTTTTAATGTACGCTTGTTCTGATGCTAGTGCATTTTGTACAGAACCAGATTCTGTATTAGAGCTTAGCATTTGTTCTACAGGATCTCCAGGAACACTTACGCTCAACATAAATGTTAGCAAAGAGATGATAAATATTGTTGGTAAGAAAATGAAAATTCTCTTAATGATGTACTTAAACATAGCACAAAAGTACAATTAAACATTGAATTTTGATAGGTCTAAAAAAAATGTCCTACACTTAATGGTAGGACATATATTATTGGCTGGTTTAGAAGAAGTATTTTATTCTTTTCCTTCTACTTTATAACCATCTTTTACTTTAAAACCTGCTTCCCAATATCCTGGATAAACTGGTCCTGGATTAATATTTTCAAATCTTTTGTGTACCACATTTCTAAAGTTCTGACCGTATAAGAAAATATAAGCCGTTTCGTCTTGTAGAATGGTTTGGAAATCTTTGATTTTTTGAGCTCTTGTAGCTGGATTTAAATCTGTTCTGATGTCTTCAATCATTTTATCGGTTTCTGCAGTACCAAAACCAGTATAGTTAGAACCTCCATTTTTAGAAGAAGTATGCCAAATTTGTGTAAAATCGTAAGGTCTTGGATCCATTACCCACGCACCATAAAACAATTGGCTGTTGCCTTTTTTCAATTCATCTAAATATAAAGACCAATCCATGGCTTTAACTTCTAATTCAATGCCTGCTTGTTTTAACCATTGTTGTAAAAACAATCCTACAGACTCTCTAATAGGATTTCCAGAGTTATAATCATATCTAATTTTGAAATCAGTTTTTTGTCCGTTAATCACTTTATCTAAAATTCCATCACCATCAGTATCTTTCCATCCAGCTTCTGCTAACATTTTTTTAGCTTGTTCAACATTATACGGTATTGGTTTTAAATCGTTGTTATAATCTTCTTTAGATGATTTAAGTACTGGTCCAACAATTCTAAACCCATTACCATAAAGTACTTTGTCTATAATTTGGTCTACATTAACCAAATGAGCAATGGCTTGTCTTACTTTTTTGTCGCTTAAAATTTTATCTCTCGTATTAATACCTATGTACTGATAAGATAACATATCTGGCTCTGATTTAGAAAATTTTTCTTTAAACTTAGACGAGTTGTCTAACTCTACATAATCTTTAACTGGTGTTACATAGATTACATCTAATTTCTCATCTTTTAAAGCCGTTAATGCTGTATTAAAGTCATTAATTACTTCATAAACTAATTTTTTAGGATAAGCATCAAAAAACTGGTTGGTGCCTTCTAATTTATCGCCCCACCAATTATCTTTTTTTACCAACACAATTCTTTGGTCGGTAACCCAACTTTCTAATTTGTATGCACCACTACCATCTACAAATTTTGGGTCTCTATTCGCTTTCTCTCCATTAAAAAAATTAGCAAATTCTATAATTGCTGGATCATTTTCTGCTGGACTATTCGCTAACTGTAATTGTGCAATAGTATATTTTTTTAAAACTCCTTTTGGATCGAAAACATACTCTGGCATTAGTCTAACATCAGAACCAGATGCATCTAAAACTTGTGTAGATGTTTTGTTAAATACTACTGTAAATTTTTTATTGTTAGTAGGATCTTTTATAACATCTACTACATCTTCTAAAGAGGAAATATGTTCATTTACTACTTTAGGCACAATACATGCTTTTAACGAAAATATATAATCATCTGCTGTAACTGGTGTTCCATTGTCCCAAACAGCTTCTGGTCTTATTTCGTAAGTAACTTCTACACCTCCATTTTTTTGAACCATTTGAGGAACTTCAGTTGCCAAAACTGGAATTAATTTTAAATTCTCAAAGTTATAATCTAATAAACCTTGATATACATTTTTTAAAGCCGCTTGTGCTTGTGCATCAGAACTCGTAACTGGATTTAATCCTTTAAAGTCTGACAATGTGTGAAGAACAACTTGGTCTTTGTAAGTTTCATTAGAGCTTCCGCCTCTATTCCCTTTACAAGAAACGGCAATTAATGAAATACAAATAGCTGTTAAGTATAAAACATTTTTAAACATATTGTAGTAATTTTAGATACAAAGTTAATAGTAAAAATGGAATTTTGCATAAAATGAAGAAAGTATTAATATCTGGTGGAACTGGCTTAATTGGTAATTACTTGCAAGTAACACTTAAAAATCTTGGATATGAGGTTAATATATTGACTAGAAATCCTAAAGCTCCTAATGCGTTTTATTGGAATTATCAATCGAACGAAATTGATATGAATTGCTTTGAAGAGGTAAGTTGTATTATTCATTTAGCTGGTGAAAATATTGGCGACAAAAGATGGACTAATCAACAAAAGCAACTCATTATTGATAGTAGAGTAAAGAGTACACAATTGTTATACAATAGTATTAAAAACAATAATATTGCTATTGAACATTTTATTACAGCTTCTGGACTTGGATATTACGGAAATACAACAACTGTTGTAGATGAAACTGCTCCTATTGGAAATGATTTTCTAGCAGAAGTTTGTCAACATTGGGAAAATGCGGCACTTCAATTTTCTAATATTGGCACAAAAGTTACTATTGCACGATTAGGTATAGTAATGAGTAAAAATGGTGGTGTTTTACCAAAACTATTAGCATCAACAAAATTTCACATTAATACAATTTTTGGAGATGGCAATCAATATGTTTCGTGGATACACATTAAAGACGCAGTTCAAATATTTGCTTGGTTGCTACAAAATCAATTAGAAGGCATATATAATCTATGTGCACCAAATCCAGTAAGCTACAACACACTATATCGTGCTATAAACCAAAAGTTAAATATTGTTGCAATGAGTATTCCAATTCCAAAAATATTATTACAAACTACTTTAGGCGAAATGTCAACTATGTTGCTTACTAGTAATAATTGTAGTGCTACAAAAATTACTAATTCTGGTTATAATTTTGAATTTGAAACAATAGAAAAATGTCTAGCTAATTTGTTAAACTGAGATAATGTTTATTTTACATTGAAAAAAAATAGTAAATTCACCATAAATAAGTAGTTAAAAATAATTATAAAATGAAGCAGTTAAATATTCTTATACTAATCATAACATTTTTTAGTATAATTTCTTGTAAAAATCAAGGCAATAAGTCAAGTAATGAAAACTTTTCTTTCGATGAAAAGATTCAAAAAGAGTTTCAAGAAAAATTTATTTTGGTGGAAGATGGTGGAACTGTAGAATTACCTGCTGGAAACTTTTTATTAGACAAAACTTTATCTATTGAAGGCAAAAAAAATATCACCATAAAAGGTGCTGGAAAAGATAAAACCATTCTTTCTTTTTTAGGACAAATTGCTGGTGCAGAAGGCATTAATATTACCAATTGCGATGGCGTAACTATGGAAAATTTAACCGTTCAAGATGCTAAAGGCGACAACATTAAATTAAAAGGCTGCAAAAATGTAGTGCTACGAAATTTAAATTCTACATGGACAACTGGTGCAGATTCTACCAATGGCAATTATGGTTACTATCCTGTGGAATGTACTAATGTTTTAGTAGAAAAATGTGAAGTTTCTTATTGTGCAGATGCTGGCGTATATGTAGGTCAATCAACTAATGTAATTGTAAGAAATTGCTATGCACACCATAATGTAGCTGGAATTGAAATTGAAAACTGTATCAATTCAGACATCTATGATAATTTGGCAGAAGATAATTCTGGTGGAATTTTAGTATTCGATTTACCAAAACTATTTCAACCAAACGGAAGAAATGCCAAACTGTTCAATAACACAGTTAAAAACAACAACTTTCCAAATTTTGCAAAACCAGGAAGCATTGTTGGAGAAGTTCCTGCTGGTTCTGGCATTATCATTATGGCAACAGATAGTGTAGATGTTTTTGGCAATACCATTACCGACCATAAAACTGCTGGAATTTCTATTGTAAGTTATTTAATGACAGAAAGACCAATCAACGATTCTACTTATGGTCCATATTGCTATGCCATTGATGTTCACGACAATACCTTTAGCAGAAAAGCTACTTTAATTCCAAATATTAAAACCGATTTTGGCAAGCTACTAGTCGCTACTTTAAAATCGCCAGCAGATATTGCTTACGATGGTGCTTCGGCAAAAGATGTTAGAGATGCAAACGGTATGTTGCCAGAAGGTAAAAGAATCTGTATTAGAAATAATGAAGGCATGAAAAAGTTCATTAATCTAAATCTTTGGAAAGCAAGTTCTGCAAAAGAAATTTTAAAATCGTATGATACAGATGTTACACCTTTTGATTGTGCTTATACTGGAATAAACGGAAATAATACACCTGCAAAATAATTATCATGGAAACTAAAATTATATCATCAATAAGTATACTAATTATTTCTATGCTTTTGTTGATACAATGTAAGACAAAGACAAAAACAAATTCAACCACAGATACTAATACTAATAGTACTGTTACCGTAGATGTAAGTCAACCTTTTGAAAAATTATCAGCATATCACCTATTCAAGGGAACACTTAATGATTTAATTCCGAATGATGGTGTTTTACCTTACGATTTAATAACGCCTTTATTTACAGATTATGCACACAAAGCACGATTTGTTTGGATGCCAAAAGGAGAAACTGCTAAATATGTTAAAGACGAAGCATTAGATTTTCCTGTTGGTACAGTATTAATAAAAAATTTTTATTATCCAATTGATGAAAGAGACGAAAGCAAAGGCAGAAGAATTATAGAAACAAGATTATTAATTAAACAAGCAGATAAATGGGAAGCTTTTCCTTATATATGGAACGACGAACAAACAGATGCTACTTTAGAAATTGTTGGTGGTACTTTACCAGTTAGCTGGATAAATAAAGCTGGTAAAAAAATGGATATTGCGTATGTTGTTCCAAACAAGAATGAATGTAAAAACTGTCATAATGTAAAAAATGTTTTAACACCAATTGGGCCAAAAGTAAGAAACTTAAATTGCGATTTTGCTTATACCGATGGAACAATGAATCAATTAGAAAAATGGACAAGCGTTGGTTATTTAACTGGTTTTGTTCCAGCAGATAATATACATAATAAATTAGCAAAATGGAACGATGAAACTTCTGGTTCATTAGAAGAAAGAGCTAAAAGTTACTTAGAAATTAACTGTGCACATTGTCATAGGCCAGAAGGCAATGCTAATACAACAGGTTTGTTTTTACAGCTATCAGAAAAAAATAAAGAAGCATGGGGAATTATGAAATCGCCAGTTGCTGCAGGTTCTGGTAGTGGCGATAGATTATATGATGTAGTTCCAAGCAAACCAGATGAATCTATTTTAGTATATAGAATGGAACACAATGATCCACAAATTAGAATGCCAGAATTAGGTCGTTCTGTAGTACATCAAGAAGGTGTTGATTTGGTAAAAGCATGGATTGCCAGTATGAAATAGTAAAAAAACAGTTCTGTGTTTGAGCGTCATTCCAGAAAATTTCGTAGTAAAACGAAGAAATTTATCTGGAATCTATTCTAAAAATAGAAAGAAAGATTCCTAGTCATGTTAAGAATAGCGATTTTTACTTTATTTTGTTTCTAAACACACAACTATAAAATAAATATTTATGAAAAAAATAATCTACTTGTTGCTCTTAATAATTTTAATAGTTTCTTGTAAAACAAATACTAAAAAAGAAGCTGAGTTTGTCAACGATGCCAATTTTCAAAAAACATTACAAGAACAATTTATTATGGCAGAAGATGGTGCTACAATAGAAATTCCTGATGGTAACTGGATATTGACTAAATCTTTATCTATTGAAGGAAAAAACAATATCACTATAAAAGGAAATGGAAAAGATAAATGTATATTATCTTTTTTAAATCAAACAGAAGGAGCAGAAGGCATTAATGTAACCAACTGCAATAATATTACCATAGAAGGTTTTACGATTCAAGATGCAAAAGGCGATAATTTAAAATTAAAAGCATGCAATCAAGTAATCATCAAAAACATGAATTCTACATGGACAACAGGTGCTGATTCTGCCAATGGCAATTATGGTTATTATCCTGTAGAATGTCATGATGTATTGATAGAACACTCTGATGTTTCTTACTGTGCAGATGCTGGCGTATATGTTGGTCAGTCGATAAATGTTACTGTAAGAAATTGTACAGCACACCATAATGTTTGTGGTATAGAAATTGAAAATTGTATCAATGCTGATGTATATGATAATTACACTTATAATAATAGCGGAGGTATTGTTGTGTACGACTTACCAGGATTGCCTTTAAAACATGGCAGAAATTGTAGAGTGTATAACAATAAAGTAGAAGCTAATAATTTTAAAAATTTTGCAAAACCAGGTTCTTATGTATCTGATATTCCACCAGGAAGTGGTATTATCATTATGGCTTACGATAGCGTTGAAGTTTTTAATAATACGATAAAAGACAATAAAACACTTGGTTGTTGTGCAGTGAGTTATCAAGTTACAGGCAGACCAATTAACGATTCTTTATATTCTGCATTTTGTACAGCTATAAATATACACAACAATACATTTAGCAGAAAAATTACACTCATTCCAGATATGACTTCTATGCTTGGCAAATTGGTTTTGGCAATTTCTAAAACACCATTAGACATAATTTTTGATGGCAATGCAACAGCAGATATGCGTGCAGAAAATGGCAATTTTAAACCACCTTATCAAAATTGCTTTACGAATAATGGCGACATTAAATTTTATAATTTGAATATGTGGAAAGCAAAAAAAGAAACCGATGTGCTTAAAACTTATACCACAGATATCACACCTTTTGATTGCAGCTTACCAAAGTTAAATGGTGGTGGAAATTGATACTGTCTACATAACTTTACCTAATAGTTTATTACTAATTTGATATTTTAAGAAAAATTTACTTGCAAAAGTAAAACATACTAATTATCTTTAATTAAAATATTATTTATGAAGAAAGTATTATATCTCCTATTAATTTTACTTACTGTTTCTTGTACTAAAGAAAATAGCACAATTACCTACTATGGAACTGTTATTGGGAAATTTAGATCTTGGGGTGGCGGAATTGGTGTAAGCATGAATAGCAATACATACAGCAATGTAAGCTACAAAGGTTATAATCATGTTGTAGAAGCATTGAATATACCTATAGATTTACCAGAAAATACAGTTATAAAATTTACAGCAAGAAAAGCCACTGAGTCTGAATCTATATTTCCAATGTCAGCTGACGGGTTTGAAGGGTCACCTATCATTTATATTACTGATTATTCTATACAATGATTTTCTAAAAATTCTTCCAAAAACACCTTGCTAATTTTTTAAGTTTATTACATAATACTTTAATTAACTACCTTTACATCATGCAATGGACAGCACTTTCTGATGATGTAAAAACTGCTTTTGAAAACTTACAATTATTTCAAACAGCTAAATATGTTTTTGAAGGGAAATCTATTTGTGTAGTAAAACTCGAAGATGGTATTTTTGGCATCAACAATCGTTGTCCACATGCTGGTGCACAATTACACTATGGTCATTGCAACAGAAAAGGCATCGTCAGTTGTCCTTTGCATGGCTATAAGTTCGATATTAAAACAGGCAATAGTGCAGATGGCAATCACTACAAATTAGTGCGTTATAAATTTAAAATTGAAAACGATATCTTGTATATTGGTGTGGTATAATTATGAACTATTCCTTACAACAAATTGCCAACATTGTTAATGGTACTTGCAATACAAACAGCAGTAAAATCATTACGCAAGTAGCAACCGATTCTCGTTCTTTGTACTTAAATAGTGCTACACTTTTTTTCTGTTTAGTTGGCGAACGATTTGATGCACATCATTACATTCAACAATGCATAGATAAAGGCATCGATACTTTTGTAGTGAGCAATACTTCTGTTATTACACAGTACAACAATATTAATTTTATTTTGGTTGATAATACATTGGTAGCACTACAACAATTAGCTATTTATCATCGACAACAGTTCAATTTTCCAGTAATTGGCATTACAGGAAGCAATGGAAAAACAATTGTCAAAGAATGGTTGTTTCAACTACTCAACGAAGATTTTAGCATAGTAAAAAGTCCAAAAAGTTATAACTCGCAAATTGGTGTTGCTTTGTCTGTTTTACAAATGAACGAACAACACAACTTAGCTATTTTTGAAGCAGGAATTTCTACTACAAACGAAATGCAGCAACTACAAAAAATGATTGAACCAACGCTTGGTATTTTTACTAATATTGGAGAAGCACATAATGCTGGATTTAAAAATCAAGCAGAAAAGACAAAAGAAAAATTAATATTATTTAATAATACTGATGAAATAATATACAATAATAAATATACTATAATAAATGAATTAGTAAAATTAGATAGTCGTTATAAATCTATTGGATTTGATGATAATGCTTATTTTAAAATTAAAAATATAACTAAAGAAAATCAATCTACACAACTTATTATTAACGATAATTTGTTTGTCATTCCTTTTATAGATGATGCTTCAATAGAAAATGCATTGCATTGTATTTGCATGCTATTAATTTTAAATTACGATGTAACAAGCATTAATCAAAGAATGGCAAAACTAAAAAAGTTAGCAATGCGTTTGTCATTAAATTATGGCATCAATCAATGTACTATAATAGACGATAGTTATAGTGCAGATTTTTCTGGTTTGCAAATTGCATTAGATTTTATGCATCAACAAGCAACTAATAAAAATCGAACACTCATTGTTTCTGGTTTTGAAGAAAGTGGACTCAACAACGATGATTTTATAAAACAACTCATTCATATCATTCAACCATATCATATACAAAAAATAATAACTATTGGAAATGTGTTTGATAGCTTTCAAGAAGTGTTGCAAACTAACTTCAAACAATATTTATATTTTGAAAATACCAACAGTTTCATCAAACAGTTTTATCAATTAGATTTTCACAACGAAATTATATTAATAAAAGGTGCTAGAAAATATCAGTTTGAATATATATCACAATTGCTAATTGGTAAAACACACGAAACCATTTTAGAAATCAATTTGAATAGCTTAATCAATAATTTTAATGCTTATAAAAAACTACTAAGCAATCATACAGGAATTATTGCTATGGTTAAAGCATTTTCTTATGGTAGCGGAAGTGTTGAAATTGCTTCGGTGCTTCAATCATTGAAAGCAAGTTATTTGGCTGTAGCTTATGCAGATGAAGGTGTACATCTCAGAAATAATGGCATTACTATTCCTATTATGGTAATGAATCCTGCTGCTATTGATTTTAATAGAATGATTGAGTACCATTTAGAACCAGTGATTTACGACGATTTTATTCTTCAACAATTAATTAATCAATTAAGTTATTATAATATTGATAGTTTAAATATTCATATTAAAGTAGAAACAGGAATGAATCGTTTAGGATTTACTAAAGCAGAAATTCCATCATTACTGACTACGCTTCAAGCACATCATCATTTAAAAATCGCTACAATCTTTTCGCACTTAGCAGCTTCTGAAGATGATAATGAAAATCAATTTAGTAATAAACAAATAGAAGAATTTAAAATAATATTTGAACAAATTCAAAATACAAAAAATTATCCTATTAAAAAGCACATTTTAAATTCTTCTGGTATTGTCAATTTTCCACAAGCACACTTCGATTTTGTACGATTAGGCATTGGTTTATATGGTATTGATACGAGTAATAAGATACAAGTCGATTTAGAAAGTATTGGTACGCTTAAAACAAGAATTACACAAATTAAAAAAGTAAAACAAGGCGACACCATTGGTTATTCTCGTAAAGGAAAAGCTACGCAAGATATGACGATTGCCATTTTAGCAATTGGTTATGCAGATGGTTTTGATAGAAGATTTAGCAATGGTGTTGGCGAAGTATATATTAAACAACAGAAAGCAAAAATTATTGGCAATGTTTGTATGGATATGACCATGATTGATATTTCAAATATTAGTGATGTTAATGAAGGTGATGAAGTTGAAATTTTTGGAAGTCATATTGCGATAAAAGAACAAGCACAAAAAATAGGTACTATTGGCTACGAATTGTTGACTGGAATTTCATCAAGAGTAAAAAGAGTATATTATTTAGATTAAAATAGTCATGAAAACAATTAAAAAATGACCTACAATAAACCTGCCAACCGCAGGCTGGTTTAGAGAGAACAAAGAAAAAAGCGTAAGCAAATATTGCTGTTTGAGCATAGCGAGTTTCAAGATTTGTAGCTTTTTTATGCTGTTCGAGCGTTAATAATTCCTGTCTGCCGACAGGTAGATATTGAAGTCTTGATTTTTTGTAACTTTTGTATCAAGACAAAAGTTAAAACTATTTTTGTGATGTTGGAAGTTTCTTTCCGACAGTTAATACCTTGAATTATTCCTTTACGAATCAAGATAAGTGTTGTAAGAATAATGTTTTTATTTTATCTTGCTTTTTTAAGTCAACATACATTTAATCCCATATGATTCTGAAAAACAAATACGCCAATGCAATCATTAAGCTACTCATTTTTATTGGCTTGCTTTGGATATTGTATCTACAAGTCTTTAAAAATAAAAATTTGGAGCAAACCTATCAATATTTTATTCAATCGTTTGATGGAAGTTTAAGTTTACTTATCGTAGTTATTGTATTGATGTTTCTAAATTGGTTCATAGAATCAGTAAAATGGAAACTACTCATTGATAAATTACATATTATTTCCAGACTAAAAGCATTGCGTGGTGTTTTTTTTGGTGTAACTTTTTCACTATTTACACCAAATAGAGTTGGCGAATTTGGCGGAAGAATTTTTGCTATCAATACCAATAGAAAAGAAGCCATTGCTGCAACATTAATGGGAAGTATTGCTCAATTTATTATCAATTTGTCTTTTGGTGGATTAGGTTTGTTATTATATTTAATTTTATATTACAAGACAGATTTCTACTTAGCTATTGCTATTAGTTTTTCTTATCTCATTATGATATTTGCACTACAATTTTCTTATTTCAATCTCAATGCAGTTACTAGAAAATTCAAAAAAACACAAAAGTACATTCACATTGTAGAACTATACAACAACAAAGAATTAATACAATTAGAAATATATTCTTTATTAAGATATATTATATATGTACTGCAGTTTATAATTATGTTGTACTTCTTCGGATTTAACATTCAATTTCATCAAGCATTAGTAGTTGTACCAGCAATATTTTTTCTACAAACCATTTTGCCATTAAATGTTGCCATTTTAGATTTTGGTTTTAGAGGTAATGTCGCACTCTATTTCTTATCGCCATTTGCACAAAACGATATTGCCATTTTAGCAACTACTTTTTCTATTTGGTTAATCAACCTAATCATACCTGCAATTATTGGTGGAATCGCTGCATTACAATTCAAATTTTTTAAAGAGTAGAATTAATTGCGTTCTAGCATTTCTATATAAGCTCTTACCAATTTAATTTCATCAAACGAAAAATGATTGTCTACAATTTCTTTTATTGCAGACGAAGTGCTTCCACGATGATTTTCCATAATATGTTGCAACTCATTTACTCTTGCTTCTTCCATAATGTCAGTAATTTTTACATCTGCTCTAGCAATAAGTTTTGCAAAATGTGTAGTAATCGTTCCTGTTGTCAGCTTTCTTTCTTTAGCAATTTCATCTATATTTTTTCCTTCTTGATATAGCTGAAATGTAATATCTACGGTACTTAATTTTTTAATAGGCACATTTTCTTTTGGTGTTGGCAACAATTGTTTTCTTTTATCATCGCCAAAATACTGTTCCCAATTTTGTTTATTTAATATTTGTTTTTCTTGAAAAAATTTAATAAAAGCAGTACTTTTATATATATTTTGATATTGGAAGTACAAGGCATCATCTAACTCATTTAATTCAGCAGCAAAAGTTTTAGTTCGTTTAATTGTGTTGAGTGTTTGAATTGTTTCTAATATCTCTTTTAAAACTTGCTCTATTTGTACTGTAAAATATTGTTGTGCAGCATGCACTCTTTCATTAATATATTTAACATTAATACTATTTGAATTAAACAATATATTGACTTGCTGTATAAATTTATCGCCATGTGTTTTCCAAGAAGCCACTATATGGTATTGCTTTAATGCCCAATCTTGATATTGTTGTTTAATTGAAGTGCCTTCTTTCTTGTTATAACTTAAAATATGTTGATAAAATATATCTTCTATTACTGTAAAATCAAATGCTTTTGCTATCAAGGAATTTAAATAACTATACGATTGTTGTTCTACAATATTGGGTAGTGTTGCTACACTTTGCTTTTGCTTAGCAAATGATTGTATTGCATTGTGATATTGCAAGTGATTAGACTTAAACGGCGTTTTTAAAATCAGTCCTTCTAAACTTCTTAAACGAGATAGTGCTACATAAGCTTGACCTGCTGCAAATACATTTTGTACATCAATAATGGCATTATCAAACGACAAACCTTGCGATTTATGTACTGTAATTGCCCAAGCCAACTTTATTGGATATTGTACAAATGTTCCTAACACTTCTTCATTGATATTTTTTGTATTTGAATCTATACTATATTTTTTATTATACCATTCATGTTTTTCTACCGAAAGTGTAGTGCCATTCTCTAAGTCTACTACAATTTCATTATCAGATAACTCAATAACCTTTGCTAACTTTCCATTGTAAAACTGTTTATCTTCAGAAGCATCATTTCTAATAAACATAATTTGTGCACCAACTTTTAACTGCAATTGTTCTTCTACAGGAAATATATAGTTTGGAAAATCGCCTTCTATTTCTGCTTGATAAGTAAATACTTCTTTTTTAATTTGTTGAAGTGAGTTAGCATTAATTCCATCTGCAATTCTATTGTGTGTGGTAAGTGTAATTACCGACTCATTTGGTTTTGGTTTAAAGTTAGGTTGATATTTATTGTTTAAAATTTCAATATCTTTATCATTAATATTATTATTTCTAATATTATTTAATATATTGATAAAACTTTCATCTGCTTGTCTATACACTTTTTCTAACTCAATATATATTGGTTTATTCTCTTTTAAAGACAAAGCATTAAAGAAAAACATATCAGAATAGTAATGTTTTAAAATTTCCCATTCGTTTGGTCTTACAATTGGTGGCAACTGCAACATATCTCCAATAAGTAGTAACTGAATTCCACCAAATAATTGATTGTTTTTTCTAACAAACTGCAAAACAGTATCAATGGCATCTAGTACATCAGCTCTAAGCATACTCACTTCATCAATAATCAACAACTCTGCTTGCTGTATTACTTGTCGCTTTGTATGATGCATTCTAAGATGTCGTTTAAGCGTAGTTTTATTTTCAATCTGTACATCTGAAATCGAAAAATCTGGGAAGTCATCGCTAGGTAAAAATGTAGCAAATGGCAACTGAAATTGCGAATGAATAGTTACGCCACCAGCATTTAATGCAGCAATTCCTGTTGGTGCAACAACCAAACATGCTTTGTGTGTTGTTTGAATAATTTTTCTTAATAAAGTAGTTTTGCCTGTACCTGCTTTTCCTGTTAAAAACACAGGTGTATTGGTGTGATTAATAAAAGATTCGACTATATGTTGTATATCAATATCGTTCATTTGCGATTTACGATTATGGTCTATTATAAGAAGTCACTTTTATAATAAAAATCGCAAGAAAGATTCCCAATCAAGCCTGCCTGTAGGCAGACAGGTTGAGAATGACAATTTTTATTATATATTGACTTATAAGCATAACAGATTATTCTAAATATTTTCCTACAATTGGCAATCTTCTTCCACTACCAAATGCTTTAGTAGATACTCTTAATATCGGTGGCGTTTGATAGCGTTTAAATTCATTTCTATTTACCATTCTCAATACACGACTTACCAATGCTTCTTCAAAACCTAATGCTTCAATTTCATCTGGTCCTTTTCTATTTTCTATATATTCATAAAGTATAGTATCTAATATACTATATTCTGGTAATGAGTCGCTATCTTTTTGGTCTGGTCTTAATTCTGCACTTGGTGGTTTATTAATGATGTGCCAAGGAATAATTTCTTGGTCTTTATTAATAAATTTACATAATTCAAATACTTTAGTTTTGTATACATCTCCTAATACAGAAATTCCACCACACATATCGCCATATAGTGTGCCATAACCAACTGCTGCCTCGCTTTTGTTAGAAGTATTGAGTAAAATACAACCTAACTTATTAGACAAAGCCATTAAATAAACAGCTCTTATCCGTGCTTGCATATTTTCTTCGGTAACATCAAAAGGTTTGTTATTAAAATGTGGTTGCAATTTATCTATAAAACTATCATATACTTCTTTTATTGGAATGATTTTATGTGGTGCATTGCCTAAGTTTTCTAGTAGTTGTATAGAGTCATCTACAGAGTGATTGGTAGAAAACTGCGATGGCATTAACACAGACAATACATTTTCTTTTCCTAATGCTCTTACTGCCAACACTAAAGTTAATGCACTATCAATTCCTCCACTTAAACCTAAAATTGCTGTCTTAAAATTGAGTTTCTTAAAGTAATCTCTAATACCACAAATCAGTGCATCGTGAATAAGTTGTAGTTCGTTGTGATTATTTTCATGATTAGTGTCATTAGAGAGAACTTCATCTAAAGAACAAATAAATAATTCTTCTTCAAAATATTTTAATTCTTTATATACTTTTCCATTTGGAGACATTACTACAGAACCACCATCAAAGATTAATTCTGTTTGAGCACCAACACAGTTGCAATAAAATACTGGCAAATTAAAAATCGTAGCATTTTTTCTAATCACATCAATGCGTTTTTTAGCTTGTTTGTAATTGAATGGCGAAGCAGAAAGATTCACCAAAAAATCTGGTTGTAATTTTGCCAACTCAGCCACTGGATTAATACTGTACAATGGATTTTCTTCGCCAGTATCCCAAATATCTTCGCAAATAGTTACTGCAATTTTTTTGCCTTTAAAATGAAAGCAATCGAACTGTTTATTTGGTTCAAAATAACGATACTCATCAAAGACATCGTAAGTTGGCAAGAGTGTTTTGTGTGCAACATATTGTACTTTTCCTTCGGCAATACAGTAAGCTGAATTATATAAATCTTTTCCTTCTTTATTTGGATTTTTAGATGGAGCTCCAACAATAACTGCAATATCGTTAGCAGCTACTTTTGCAATGGCTTCAATATCTTTATGACATTGATTGATAAAGTGATTAAACTCTAAAAAATCTCTAGGCGGATATCCACAAACAGATAATTCGCTAAAAATAATTAGGTCTGTTTTTGCTTGTTTTGCTTGTTGAATTGCCGACAACATTTTTTGGAGATTGCCTTCAAAATCGCCAATCATATAGTTTTGCTGAGCCAATGCTATTTTCATTGTACTAAAATAAAAAAAGATTATTGGAAGTTTGGTTTTTAGATAAAAAATCAAACATTAATATGCAAGTACTTTTTATAAGAATAATATTATTTTAATTTCGTTCTACACTGCTCACAAAAAGCTAAGTTGGCGTTATCTATGGTAGAAACTTTTTCTACAGCATCTGTCATTACACATTTTTTATTGGCACAATGTCTTAATCCAAGCGTATGTCCTAATTCATGTACACTTACCTTTTTTAATCTGTCTATATAAACAGTATAATTAGGATGTTTAATTCTAAAGGAAGAAACCACACAAGCTTTTCCTGGACAATAAGCCAAACCCATAATTCCCCAATCTTTGTATTTGTATGCTGGTTGTTTTACTTTGCCATTTTCATATTTTGTAGTAGATATATCACTATTAGTTAGTGCTACCGTTTTTGTATTAGCTACGGTTTCTTTAGATAGTATTTTTATTATTTCATCGGCTCTATATCTTGGTGATTTAATATTTATAAATGCTGACTTTGGCAATGCTTGTTTTTCTTTTACAATTATTTGTTTTTCTGGAAATAAGTTTTGAAATATCGCTTTTATTGTATCTACTTCTTTTGTGTTAAAATTTTCGTACGGAAGTATCTCAACAATAGATGCATTTTTATTACAAGACAACAACAGCAAGCTTATTATAATTAATACTATTTTATATTTCATAACCAAAACTAATCATAATTTAAGTCCCAATTAGTAAAATTTACTTAATAACAAAAACCATTATCTTTGTACACTTATGGAACAAATAGATTTACAGAAAATAGTATCGCATTGTAAGGAATATGGTTTTATATTTCCGTCTAGTGAGATATACGATAATTTAGGTGCAGTATACGATTATGGTCCTTTTGGTGTAGAATTGAAAAATAACATCAAAGAATATTGGTGGAAAAGCATGACACAAATGAACGACAATATTGTAGGTATTGATGCTGCTATTTTTATGCATCCAACGACTTGGAAAGCAAGTGGTCATGTCGATAGTTTTTCTGATCCATTAATTGATAATAAAGATTCTAAAAAAAGATATAGAGCTGATGTTTTGTTAGAAGATCAAATTCAAAAATATTATAACAAAGCAGATAAAGAACTAGAGAAAAAAGGCATTGATAAATCTGCTTCTGATGAAGATAAAGCTAAAGCGAGTAGAAATTTTGCAAAAGCTATTCAATTAGAAAAAGATTATACAGAAGCTGCTCAAAATAGCGACTTTAAACGATACAAAGAATTGATTGAAGAACATGGCATTGCTTGCGAGTTTTCTGGTTCTAAAAATTGGTCGGAAGTAAGACAATTCAATTTGATGTTCGATACTAAATTAGGTGCTGTTGCCGAAGATGCTAGTACGATTTATTTGCGACCTGAAACAGCTCAAGGTATTTTTGTCAATTTTTTAAATGTACAGAAAAGTGCTAGAATGAAAGTGCCTTTTGGTATTGCTCAAATTGGTAAAGCTTTTAGAAATGAAATTGTAGCACGACAGTTTGTATTTAGAATGCGTGAATTTGAACAAATGGAAATGCAGTTTTTTGTTCGTCCAGGAACAGAATTAGATTGGTTTGAAAAATGGAAAACTACTAGAATGAAATGGCATTTGGCTTTAGGTACTAATCCAGATAATTTGCGTTTTCATGTACACGAAAAATTAGCACACTACGCCAATGCAGCAGAAGATATTCAGTTTAATTTTCCTATTGGTTTTAAAGAGTTAGAAGGCATTCATTCTAGAACAGATTTCGATTTAAGTGAACATCAAAAATATTCCGGTAAAAAATTACAATATTTTGATAGTGAACTCAATCAAAATTATGTGCCTTTCGTTATTGAAACTTCTATTGGTTTAGATAGAATGTTTTTAAGAATAATGAGCGAATCTTTAAAAGATGAGCAATTAGAAAATGGAGAAACAAGAACTGTTTTATCATTGCCACCAGCTTTGGCTCCAATAAAAATTGCTGTTTTGCCTTTGGTTAAAAAAGATGGTTTGCCAGAAAAAGCTCAAGAAATTGTTAATGAGCTAAAATTTATTGCTAGAACTTTTTACGAAGAAAAAGATACTATTGGCAAACGATACAGAAGAATGGACGCTATTGGTACACCATATTGTATTACTATCGATCATCAAACACTAGAAGACAATACAGTTACTTTAAGAGAAAGAGATACTATGCAACAAGAGCGAGTAGCCATTAGCGAGCTAAGCAGAATAGTTGCAGAAAAAGTAGACATGAATAATCTATTGAAACAATTAGCATAGTTTTTGTACTACATTAGTAAATAAATTAATACATTAGTGTAGTGAAAAAGTGGTTTTTTGCAATATTACTAAGTACTATTTTAATAGTACAAGCCAATCCTATTGTTAAAGGAAAATGGACTGGCTACATTGTTCAAGACTATCAAGACAAACAAAACGCTCAGTACTTTCCTTGTACTTTAACCATTGAAGATATTACAGACAACGGCAATGTTGCCGCTACATTAGAAATCAGTTATAACTACAACGGAAAAATTTATAGTTCCAAAGCAAAGTGTAGTGGAAAAGCAGATGATAAAAACTATACCATTCAACTCGTAGCAGAAAACTATATCTTTTATGATGTTTTGCCAGAACAAGCCAAATGGTGTTTAGGCAATTTCAATGCTGGATTTTATAGAAGCACTTCTTCTAAAAAATTAATTATACAAGGCAGTTACAATACCTACTGCGATGAAAAAAGTAATTTAATTGTATTGATAAAACAATAAATAGCTACCAACTATCGTCTTAAACTGTAACAAAATATCTCATTTTAAATAATTTTATTGTTAGTTTTTTTCTAGATAAAATCGCTTGTACAATTAATGCTTTCCCATCAATTTCCTATCTTTGGTTCTAGTATCAAATTCAACAAAATATGAAATTGTCATTTCCAAAAGATTTTATTTGGGGAACTTCTACCGCTGCCTATCAAATTGAAAAAGCTGGCGAACACGACTGGAAAGGTTTTAAAAGTACTGATGGTAGTATTTTTGACAACTGTTCTATGCACGATAGTCATCGTATGGAAGACTTAGAACTCATTTGTCAATTGAGCAATGCTTATAGAATGAGTCATGATTGGAGCAAGCTACAAAAAGCACCTTATGCCGAATTTGACAAAACTGTTGTTGAAGCGTATTTAATGTTTATGCAAGAACTCAAAAACAGAGGCATACACATTATGTTGGTACTGCATCATTTTACGCATCCAAAATGGTTTGTAGAAACAGGAAGTTGGGAAAAAGGCGATAATTATTTAATGTGGGTTGACTTTGCAATGAAGTCGGTAGAAACATTTGGACACTTAGTAGATACTTGGAATACTTTTAATGAACCTAATGTTTATGTAAGCAACGGATATATTACAGGATTGTTTCCACCATTTAAAAAAGCTAGTTTTCTTACTGCAAGAAAGGTGTTAAAAGCAATGGAGAAAGCTCATAATGCTATGTATGATTTTATACATCAGCAGTTTCCAAATGCAATGGTAGGTATATCACACAACACCGTAAAATTTGTAGGCGAAGTTTTTCCTGGACAAATTTTGGCTAAGCTATTCGATTGGTGGTTTATGGAATACTGTCATAAACATTTTACCAAAGTAGATTTTCAAGGACTGAGTTACTATGCAAAAATGCCTTTTAGACCAATGCCAATGGATTACATGAACCATACTACACAGTTTGAAAAGCTAGGAAAAAAACATGATTTAATGTGGGAATATGAGCCAAAAGGATTTTATGAAGTCTTTCATCGTTATCATAAAAAAAATGGTTTGCCAATTATTATAACAGAAAGTGGTGTATGTACGCACGATGTTAATTTTAGAATTGAAAGCATGAAAGAATACATGCAATGGATACACCAAGCAATTAATGATGGTATTGACATAAGAGGTTATTTCCATTGGAGTACTATTGATAATCATGAGTGGAATATTGGTTTGCACTACAGATTTGGTTTAGTGAATGTTGATTTTAACACTTATCAAAGAACGATGACAGATGCTGGAAGATTTCTACGACAAGTAGCTGACGACAACGCAGTGGAAGTGTAATTGTAGAAAGATTAAAACTTTTTCATCAACAACTGAATATCTAAAAATGGTGTATAGTTTTTAATATACTCATTATAATCAAAAGAAGATATAGAAAAAATATTTTTATTTATTGTATTATTGTTGATATTATCGAAACCAATCCAAGTATAGTGTTTAAATAAAACCAAATAAATTCCTTTAAACCAATTAGCACTGTTCTTAGAAATTAAAAATAAAGGAAATAAAATTATTACTACAAAACACATTAATATATCTAATAAGCGTTTTAGTCGTTTGTAAATAGGTTTGTTTAAATTATACGAAATATCGATAGTATAAATATCTCCACTTTTATTTTTATCATCACTGCCAATAATAGCGTGTTCCATTGCAATTTTAAAATGCACATTATTACTACACAACTGCATGGTTTGTATAATTTCTTGCGAAGTCAAACTCTTAGCACTTAAAATAATTTCGTCAATATGATAAGCATTTACAATTTCATTCACATCAATAGTTTTTCCTAAATAATGTGTTTTGGTATCGCTATGAAAAATATTGCCAATGTATTGTTTCTTATCTTTGTGAATAAAATTTAATATATTTTCTGCTTCTATGTTATTAGCTACTGTAGCAAATTTTATATTGTTTGAAAAATAATTTTTCTTACGATGAAATAGCAATTGCATACTATAATCCAATAAAATAAAAACAGCAAATAGCAAAATAGTACTAACTATAATTACACCTCTTGATGTTCTGAACGACAATGGCAAAAAGGCGTAAACCAATGAAATGACTATAAAACCAATAATTAATCCAACCACTAAGTTTTTAAATTTAGCATTGACATCATATCTGCCAAACAACCAAAAAGTAAACAACCAAATTATAGTATATAATGGTATATTAAAAAACTGAAATGATGTAGGAAACCGAATATGCGCTTTTACTAAAACAAAATTTTCCCAAAAAGATTGCATTAAAAATAAAATGCCAACAATTACCAACGCATCTTTTATTACTGGAAATACTTTTTTTATTGTATTTTGTATTAACACTAATGAAGCTTTTAAATATATAGCAACACTTAATAAAAAAATAAGTACCTTTCCGTTTACTGTTTTTCCAAAGTGTTTCTTTGTAAAAATAAGCATGGCATTGTAAAAGGTTTTTACATAATTAAAAGTAGATTTTTTAGTACTCTCGCCTTTAAAATGAATAATAGAAGTATCTGCTACATAGTAATTATTAAAATTAGCTTGCTTTAATCGATAAGATAAATCGATGTCTTCACCATACATAAAAAATGCTTCATCTAATAAACCTATCTTATTTAAACATATTTTTTTAATTAACATAAATGCTCCAGATAAAACATCTACTTCATGTGTTTTGTCTTTCGATAAATAAGTCAAATGATATTGTCCAAAAATAATTGAGTTACTAAACAACTTATCTAAACCACTCATCCTAGAAATTGCAGCAATTGGTGTAGGAAAACCTCTTTTAGATTCTGGTAGAAAGTTGCCATTTCCGTCTAACATTTTTACACCAACAGCACCAGCATCTTCTTGTTTGTCCATAAAATCTACAACTATCTGTAATGTATTTTCTTGTATAATTGTATCTGGATTGAGCAACAAAACATATTCGCTATTGCACTGTTTTATTGCTTGATTATTGGCTTTGGCAAATCCAACATTTTGTTTGTTGGCAATTAGTTTTACTTGTGGAAACTGTTGTTCCAACATCAACAACGAATCATCTTTAGAATTGTTGTCAACTATCCAAACATCAAAATTAAAATTTACATCTGACTGAAAAACAGACCTTAAACATTGTTCTAAAAAATATCGAACATTGTAATTAACAATAATGATGCTTAGTTTATTCAAAAATATGATTAATATTTATTTAAATATTGTTCGTAAGGTAATCTGGCTTGTAAACTTCTTGCTAAAGTAACTTCATCTGTAAACTCTAATTCACCACCAAAAGAAATACCTCTAGCAATCGTAGTAATTTTTATATCATACATCGATAGTTTTTTTGACAAATAAAAAATAGTAGTATCACCATCAATTGTTGGATTGACTGCCATAATTATTTCTTCTGCTTCGTCTTGCTGTATGCGTTCTTCTAACGAGTTGATATTTAAATCATCAGGACCAATACCATCAATTGGAGAAATCAAACCATTTAATATATGATAAACACCATTGTATTGTTGTGTTTGCTCTATTGCTAAAATATCTCTAAAGTTTTCTACTACACAAATTAGTTTTTTATTTCGATACGGATTGTTGCAAATGCTACAAATATCTTCATCAGAAACATTACTACACACACTACAAAACTTTATGTTGTTACGCATATTTTGTAAAGCAAAGGTAAATTGTTCTGTGTTTTTGCTTTCATTTTGTAGTAAATGCAATACCAAACGCAATGCAGTTTTTTTACCAATTCCTGGCATTTTTGCAAAAGCATTCACGGCATCTTCAATTAATTTAGAAGGATATTGCATGGTGTAAAAATAAGAGAAAATTTTGTCTTTTTTATTCTCGTAAAATTTTATCAACTTAGCTAAAAATACTATAATATATGTTATCTGCTGTGCTGTTACAAAGTTTGTCTTTAAATCCTAAATTAATACTTACTATTGTATTGGTTTATTTTTTATTTTTAATTGCTATATCTTTTATTACATCTAAAGATGCAGACAACAACACCTTTTTTGTAGGCAATAGGCAGTCCAAATGGTATTTAGTTGCTTTTGGTATGATAGGTGCGTCATTGTCTGGCGTAACCTTTATTTCAGTTCCAGGTTGGGTAAAGACGCAACAATTTGCCTATATGCAAATGGTATTTGGTTATTTTTTTGGATATGTATTCATTGCAATGGTACTTATGCCAACCTATTATCGTTTGCAATTAACATCAATCTATACTTATTTAGAAGAACGCTTTGGCAAAACGGCACATAAAACTGGAGCTGCTTTCTTTTTAATTTCAAGAACATTTGGTGCTTCTTTTAGATTATTGTTAGTAGCAGTTGTACTACAACAATTTGTAATGAATAGCTTAGGCATTAGTTTTTATGTTACGGTAATCATTACGCTTGTACTAATTTGGTTATATACTTTTAAAGGTGGTATTAAAACTATTGTTATTACAGACACTATACAAACTACCGTAATGTTGGTAGCAGTTGCGTTAACGATATACTATATTGCTAAAGCAATGAATTTAAGTTTTGGTGATACTATTGCTACGATTAAAAACAGCGATTACAGTCAGATTTTTTTCTTTAATGATTTTGTTACTTCTAAAACACATTTTATCAAACAATTTTTTGGTGGTTTTTTGATTGCAGTAGCAATGACTGGTTTAGATCAAGATATGATGCAAAAGAATTTGAGTTGTAAAAACATTAAAGATGCACAAAAAAACATGTTGAGTTTTAGTGTAGTCATTATATTTGTTAATCTATTATTTTTATGTTTAGGTGCTTTGTTGTACTTATTTGCAATGTCAAAAAACATAGCACTTCCAGAAAAATCAGATTTATTATATCCAACAATTGCATTGCAACATTTACCATTTATAATAGGTTTATTATTTGTAGTAGGTTTAATTGCAGCAGCGTATTCTAGTGCCGATTCTGCATTAACTTCGCTCACAACTTCTTTTTGTATTGATTTTTTAGGTTTTGGAAGAGACACGAATAAACTTCAACAAGAAAAAAATACTAGAAGAATTGTTCATGTTGTTTTTTCTATTATTATATTTATTATTATTATATTGTTTGAACCTTATAGTAAAACAGCAATTATAGGTACTATATTCACCGTAGCAGGTTATACTTATGGTCCACTATTAGGATTGTATCTTTTTGGTATGTTTACTAAAATTGAGATAAAAGACAAAGGTGTTATTGTAGTCGCTATTATTGCACCATTACTCACTTATTTGCTAAGTACAAAAGCAGCTACTTGGTTTAATGGTTATGTTTTTGGATTTGAATTGCTAGGCATCAATGCAATTATTACGATGTTAGGATTACTGCTACTGAAAAAACAAAATATCAATTAATTTACTATCTTTGCAAGTCGGTTTTTTGTATAAATAATAGCAAAAAACTGTTTTTATAATAAAAATTGATTTTTATGAGCTTAGACGATTTTAGAAAAAAACAACCTTATAAACAAAGAAGTTGGACACAAGTAAATGCTTCTAACAGTTGGAGCATGTTTAGAATAATGAGCGAGTTTGTAGATGCTTATGATAAGATGGACAAAATTGGTCCTTGTATTTCTATATTTGGTTCTGCCAGAACAAAACCAGACCATCAATATTATCAATTGGCAGAAAAGATGGCCGAACGATTGGTTGAAGAAGGTTACGGTGTTATTACTGGTGGTGGTCCCGGAATTATGGAAGCAGGAAACAAAGGAGCACAAACTGGTGGTGGAAAATCGGTTGGTTTAAATATTAACTTGCCATTTGAACAAGGTTCTAATCCGTTTGTAGACCACGATAAAAACATTTTGCATCATTACTTTTTTGTAAGAAAGGTAGTCTTTGTAAAATATGCTCAAGGTTTTGTGTACTTGCCTGGTGGTTTTGGCACACTTGATGAGTTGTTTGAAGTAATGACTTTAGTACAAACTAAAAAAATTGCTTTAGTACCAATTGTATTAATGGGAAAGCAATATTGGACTGGTTTATTAGAATGGATAAAACAAGAAGTATTGGAAAACAACAAGAATATTAATGCAGATGATTTAGATTTATTTCTAGTAACCGATGATATTGAAGAAGCAGTAGCATACATTAATAAATTCTACGAAGATCAAGAGCATCAGTTAACACCAAACTTTATGTAGTTGTTGCTTTTTGTTTTTTTAATGATTGGTTGATTAATTGTAAAGCATTATCAAACCAAGCTTTATCTGCTGTAGATTCGTCAAAACTAAAACTTTTATATTTATTAGGTTGCTTCTGAATTTTTTGTAACTGTGTTAAACTTTTAGCTACACTGTTAAAATAAGTAGCATGATAACCAATATTATTCTTTCTTTTAATATATACTTTAAAAGACTTTAAATAAACAACAAACGATTGATACTCTGCTTGCTCAAAAAATATTTTAAGTACAATAAATTTGGCATTTAAATTCCAAAGTACATCTTTAAACTCGTTGGTTAATAAAATTTGTAATGCCTTATCATATTCTGCTTTGGCAAAATAGAGCTTTGCTTGATTAAAGTCGTAGGTGTTTTGTCTATAATCTTCATCAATATTTTTAAAATAAGATACAATAAATTGTTCTATCACAGCATATGATTTTACTTTAATACCAAGCGTAACAATATTGGTAAAAACAAATCGGTTAATTTCATTTTTTTCGAGCAAAATACCATCTTTCACACCATCTATATATAACTGAAATGCTTTTTTTGCGTATACTTCATCGTTTTGATTGGTACGCTTAACACAATAATTCAATAAGTTGGCATATACTTCTATATATTCTTCTTTTGAAAACAGTTGCTGATGTTTTTTTAAGTCTTGCTCTAAACTCAAAAAAGCTTCTTCTTCTTCAGTGGTAATTAAAAGGTAATCATTATAGTAAATTTTTACCATCGGATTTTTTATATATTTAGAATTAGGTAAAAAATCAATAATATTATTAATGAAAAAATCTTCTATTTCAAACTCATTTAATTTCTGAATAGACTTTACTAGACAGCCATATTTTAACGCTTCAATAATAGCAAACACACTAGAGTTGTGTACAATTTGTTCTATATTAAATTGATTACTTCTTATATTTCTTTGAGCAATATCAAACAAACTCGCATTTGTTTTAAACAAATCTAAATAATATGCTGCATTTTTTGTTGTACTCTGCTCTATCAAATGTATATTGTTATTTAAAGTTTCTTCTGCATACTTATACAACTCTTTTTTAGAATAAAAGTTAGACAACAACTGATTTTTCAAAATTTCATTATTAGTACTTTGGTCATAAATAATAAAACTTTCTATAATGACACCAGTCTGCCAAATTAAATGTCTCATCTTTAAATCATTGTAAGACGCATTCCCAAAAATAAACTGATGTGCCTTTTCTTTAGTTACAGTTTGTTCATTTAAAGTTGTTCTTGTATCAATAAAATTAAAGAAAGCCAATATTTCTTCATTTTTATTGACAAAATCAGATTTTATATACTTCTTCAATCGCCTCAATTCTCCTTTATTTAAAGAAATATAAGTCTGTATAAGTTTATTTTTGTACATAATATAAAATCTAAACTACTAATTTTTATTGACAAAGCATTTTATTTGTAGGAAAATATTTTAAAAACTTTACACAAATTTGTAAGGAGTTAAAATAAAAGGAATGCGTTTTATTAAAATAGGTTGTAGTATATTATTCTTGTTAACATTATCTTTTGCTTGTAGAAGGGTAGATGATGTTGCAAGTTCTAGATTAATCAAACAATCAAACCAAATAGTTGTAGACAATGTAAACGGACGACTAGCAGATGGCGTTATACAGTCGGTTAATTTCTTTTATAATGATAATAAAACTTTAAATAGTGCTACGGTTTATGATGATACTACCGTAAATGCAATACTACTAAAATCAATTGCATTTGAATATCAATTGGACCGAATAGTTGCAAATACTTATGAAGTAAATGTAGGTTCGAGTATAGCTTATTTTTACTACAATGAAAAAAATCAAGTTACAAATGTATTAGACACTGCTGGAAATGGTTTGTGGATTACTTATGAAAATGATTTAATTACTAGAATTTATGATTCTTCTTCAACAGGAATTAGAGATTTTATAAATTTTGATTATGACGCAAACAATAACTTATTACAATTTGAGCTTAGACTAGACAATGGCCCAATAATAGGAAGAGTACTACTCACTTATAGTAATAATTCAATTCCAGCAGAATTAGATACTAGATTCTTTACAAGTGGCGTTCGTTATATTTACATAGGAGGTTTAGATGTTATAAGCAAAGTAGGTTTAAATTTTGGAAAAACCAATACTAATACGCTTGTTAAAAGAGAAGAGTACAATATAATTAGTAATGAGCTTATAGAAACTTACAACTTTGGCTATACCTACGATAACGACAACCGAATTATAAAACGAAATATGCGTTGGAGTAGAGATACCTTATTCTATCAATTTAAATATTAATTTAAAAATTTTTACTATATGAAAAAATTACTAAACATTTTAATAGCACTTACTACAGTAGTATTAGTAAGTAGCTGTATTCCTACTGCACCAGTTGGCGGTAATACTTCGCCCAATATTGTATACAAACAATATAACCATGCATTAGATTATTATAATTATACTGGTGGCGACCCAAGCATGAGTAATAGCTGGGAAAAAACAAGATATTATGATATAGACAATGATGGACAAAACGACTTTATTATAGCCACACATTTACAAACACCGTATTATCCAACTTGGGGAATTTCTTCTAATGCAAGTTTTACTATTACTAGAACAGAAGTTTATTATTCTGGAAAGTCTTTAATAGGAATTACAGCACCTCAGTCCTTCCAAATCAATCAATCAATAGATGAAAATACGGAATGGAGTAATTATTATAGAACAGCGGAACAGGCAGCCACAAGTTCTAATGGAGAAATAAATTATCCAAGTTCTTTTCAAATTGCAGGGTTCTCATATAATACTATGACACCACAAGGTGGAGCAATAATAAATTTACCAACTCAAGCACAAGACCAAACTTATTATTTAGGAATTAAAATTGTAAAAGATAATAATAGTTATTATGGTTGGCTAAGACTAAAACACGAATATCCTGTTTTTGAAAACAATGATATTCTAGGAAAAATTGGTGCAAGAATTACAGTTTTAGAATCTGCATTTAATACCAATGCTAATGAGCCAATTTTAGCAGGGAAAAAATAAAATAATATTATACAGTTAGTTAATAGTTAGTAGAAGTATAGCATACTCATCCTTTTTAAACTCAACCTGAAAGTCGCCTGTATAGTAGCAGGCGACTTTCTTTTTTAAGCAAAATCTATTTGCTTTAGTTCTTACAGCAACTTGGCTAAGTAAGACAATTGTCCTGTATGAACGCCTTCATGTCTAATGGTGTGCATTAGCATCATTAGCTTAGAATTGTCATCTCCAAATTTTAATGGAATTAGTGCTTCTTGTAATAATACTTCTTCTGAAATATTTTGTAATTGTTTTATTGTTTCTTGATGCAATTCTTGGTTGTATTGCTATATGATTTCGATGCTTGGTAAATCTTTTATCAATTCATGATTATTGCCAATCTTTACTAATTCTAACCAATCTGGTGCTTTGGTATCAAATCCAAATCCTTGATGAATTAAGAAATATTCTGCCCAAGTAAGATGTGCAAATATCCAAGCAGCACTATTTAATTGCTTATTATTTATAGTAATTTGTTCGTATACTTTTGATTTATCTATTCTATTATAATATAATAAAGACAAATTTTTTGTTATAGTAAATGTTTTTAAAAGTGCATTCATTTTTTAGTAGGTTTTAATTTTTGATATACTTTCAATAATCTCTTCATCAATATCTATTACATGTTTTTTGAGTAGTTTTGTTTTTATTTCTTCTAATGTGAGTTTTTCTTTTACAAAATTATCTATTATATCTTTTAAATATTTTAGCCCTACAACCTTGCTATCTTTTGTGTAAACTACTGTATTAAATGTACTTGTTTTTACTTCTGATGAACTTGCATTGCTTATTCCATACTTTGCAGGAATCCACTTAGCTCTCATTGCTTGTAATTCTAATTGCGTCTTTAAATACTCATCATCAATATTTGTCTGTAAAACATCTACAAAGTCAGTATTCCCTTGGCTAGAAATATAATATCTCATTTCCGCATAATAATTAATCTTATTAGATTTAGGATAAACAAATAAATACTCCCCTAATTCATTTAAAGATGAATCTATTAAGACTGCATTTTGGGTTTGTTTATCTGATGATAATGTAAATGTAATTGGTAGTGTATAATATACTTTTACTGGTTTTCCTCTTTGAATACCTGGTGACCATTTGGGCATATTATTTATAACTCTCAATGCTTCTTCAGCACAACCACTACCTTTCGTCCCATCTTTAACCACTTTAGCATCTCGTACAGAACCATCTGTATCTATATAAAACTTGAGATACACTTTGCCTTGAATATTATAGTTTACTGCTTTTTCTGGATATACTAGATATTTTTCTAAATATTGCATTAAAGCATTTTCACCACCAGGAAATGACGGCTGTATTTCTGCTCTTAAATAAATTTCGGATGAGTTACTAGTGTCTATCTGTACTTCTATTGGATAATTATTTTGCTTTCCTTCAATATATGGTGGTGGAGGTGGAAACATTTGTGCTTGCAGTTGAGTAAATGCTAGAAAGAGTAGTATTAATATTAAATTTTTCATTAGCTATAAATATAAGGACAAAATAAGTATAATAAATTTATTGAAGAAACTAATTTAAGCAATAGGAAATTTATTTTATAAAAAAATGTCGGGAATTTCTTCCCGACAGCACGAAAATTATGGCTCCAAATTTTTTATAGTTTCTATTGTTTTAATATCTAAATTGATATTATCATTGTTTTTTAATATTTCTTGTAATTTTTTTACAGATGATATATTATCTTCATAAATATACTCTTGTATCTTTGAATAGCAATCTATTACTTTAATATTCTTCCCATCTAATGTTACAATCCTATTGGAAATTTCAAAATAAATTTCTGTTTCAGATGCTATATTTTCTCCATTTTCTTTAGCAGGAATCCATTGAAGTTTCATCGCTTCTTCAATAATTTGTTTAGTAGTTTTTTCATCAAACATTTCTGCACCTGCTATTGATGCTTCTATCGTTTTCCCTTCTTCGGAAACTGAAAAATACATATCAAACTCTGAATACAGTTTATCAAGTTTATTAAAATAAGTTATGTTCTGAAATATAGAATCTTCATCATCAATTAGAGTTGGTTCTGGATTGTTAAGTTGAAAAATAATAAGCAATGTATAGTATGACTTTATAGGTACTCCATCTTTCATTGCTGGAATCCAATTAGGCATATTTTCTACAACTCTTTCCGCTTCTAATGAACATCCTCCACCAACTGCATCTTTAACTACCTTGGGATTAATTATATTACCTTCTTCATCAATCATAAATCTTACATAAACTTTACCTTCAAGTTCATTTTCTTTTGCTAGCATTGGATATTCTAAATGCTGATCTAAATATTTCATTAATGCCTTAGAACCTTTAGGAAATGCTGCGTCTGTAATAGTTTGTGCATCTACAGTTAATACAGAAATTAAAGATATGAGTATAATTAAATTTATTTTCATAATTTTTTTTACATAAAAGGTTTTTACAACTCTTTTCTTAATCGTGCTACTGGAATGTTGAGTTGTTCTCTGTATTTGGCAACGGTTCTTCTAGCAATATTATATCCTTTGTCTTTTAATCCTTTGGTTAAGTCTTCGTCGCTTAGTGGTTTGGTTTTGTCTTCGCCGTCTATAATATCTTGCAATATCTTTTTTACTTCTCTGGTAGATACTTCTTCGCCACTATCGGTTTGTAATGATTCTGAAAAGAAATATTTTAATTTATAAATACCAAATTCTGTTTGTACATATTTGCTATTGGCAACTCTCGATACTGTAGAAATATCTAAACCAGTCATTTCTGCAATGTCTTTTAAAATCATTGGTTTTAAATCCATTTCATCGCCAGTTAAAAAGAACTGTCTTTGATAGTCGACTAATGCTTGCATGGTAACAAAAAGTGTGTGTTGTCTTTGTTTAATCGCATCAATAAACCACTTAGCGGCATCTATTTTTTGTTTGATGAAAACCAAAGCTTGTTTCTGTTCTTTGTCTTTCATGTTGCCTTGACTGTAACTTTGCATCATTTCTTTAAAAGAATCGCTGATGCGTAAGTCTGGTGCATTTTTTCCGTTGAGATAAATTTCTAATTCGCCATTATTGTTTTCTATAGTAAAATCTGGTACTATGGTTTGATTTTGAATAGCCATACTACTGTTAGCACTTGTACCTCCAGGTTTTGGATTTAGATGTAGGATTTCGTCTAGAACTACTTTAAGTTCTTCTTCGGTTAGGTCGTATGCTTTTAATAATTTGTCGTAGTGTTTTTTGCTAAATGCATCAAAATGGTTGGTAATGATTTCGGTTGCTAGTAACACTTCTTTGCTTTGTTTTTTTCTATCTAACTGAATGAGCAAACACTCTTGAAGCGTTCTAGCACCAACTCCAGCTGGATCAAATCGTTGAATAATTTTTAAAACTTCTTCTATTTCTTCTTCTGTAGTAGTAACATTTCTCTGAAAAGCTAAATCGTCTACTACTGCATCTAAATCTCTTCTTAAATAACCATCTTCATCTACACTTCCTACCAAATGATCTGCTATTTGAAATTGATGTTCATCTAGCTCTGCCAACATTAATTGGTCGACTAAGTTATCGTGAAACGATTTATTAACTGCGTATGGTACTTGTTTTTGGTCGTCGTCATCACTACTACTTCCTCCAGAAGTACCTCCACTATAATCGTAGTCATCATTATCGTAGTCGGATAAATCTAAATTATCTTCAAAATCGTCATTGCTATAATCTTCTTCGTTGTCTGTAATTTCTTGTGGTTCTGCTATATCTTCTTTATCAAAATCGTAGTCGCTTGGATCTTCTTCTAATGCTGGATTTGCTTCCAACTCTTCTTTAATTCTTTGTTCGAGCATAGCTGTTGGCACTTGCAACAATTTCATTAGCTGAATTTGTTGTGGCGACAACTTTTGTAGCATTTTTTGCGATAATCTTTGTTTTAGCATCTTGAAAATCTATGTCAATAAAATTAATTAAAATTCTGCACTCTTTGGTGTTCTTGGAAAAGGAATTACATCTCTAATATTGCTCATGCCTGTTACAAATAAAACCAATCGTTCAAAACCTAAACCAAAACCAGCATGTGGACAAGCACCAAACTGTCTGGTTTCTAAATACCACCAAATACTTTCTTCTGTAATACCTACTTCTAAAGCTCTGTCTTTTAGTTTTTGATAATCGTCTTCTCTTTGCGAACCACCAATTATTTCGCCAATTCCTGGAAACAACACATCCATTGCTTTTACTGTTTTTCCATCTTCATCTTGCTTCATGTAAAATGCTTTGATGTCTTTTGGATAGTGTGTCAAAATAACTGGTTTCTTGAATTCTTTTTCTACTAAAAATCGTTCGTGTTCACTTTGTAAATCCGTTCCCCAATCTACTGGAAATTTAAATTTATTTTTTGCTTTCTTCAAAATGTCGATTGCTTCTGTATAAGTTAATCGAACAAAATCATTATTGACAACAAATTGCAGTTTTTCTATCAAAGGCATTGGACTTCTCTCTTGCATTGGTTTCTGTTGATCTTCAGTTGCTTGTCTATCATTTAAAAACTGTAAATCATCTAAACAATTATCTAAAACATATTGAATAAGATATTTCAAAAAATCTTCTGCTAAGTTCATGTCGTCATTCAAATCATAAAAAGCCACTTCTGGTTCAATCATCCAAAACTCAGCTAAATGTCTGCTAGTATTAGAATTTTCTGCTCTAAAAGTTGGTCCGAAAGTATAAATCTTAGACAAAGCCATAGCACCTAATTCACCTTCCAACTGTCCACTTACAGTTAAATTAGTTTCTTTGCCAAAAAAATCTTCTTTATAGTTGATTTTGCCTTCGTCTGTTTTTGGCACATTGTCTAAATCTAAAGTGGTTACTTTAAACATTTCACCAGCTCCTTCTGCATCAGAACCAGTAATAATTGGTGTGTGTAAATAGAAAAATCCATTATTATTAAAATACTGATGTATTGCAAATGCCAAATGATGACGAATTCTAAAAATAGCACCAAAAGTTTGTGTTCTTGGACGCAAGTGTGCAATTTCTCTTAAAAACTCGAATGAGTGTTTTTTAGGTTGCAATGGATATTTTTCTGGATCTGCTTCTCCATAAATCTCAATATTTTCTGCTAATAACTCTACACTTTGATTGCCTCCACTAGCAACTAATTTTCCTTGTACAGCAATACAAGCACCAGTGTTTATTTTAGCTAATAATGCTTCATTAAATTGATCTGTTTCTGCTACTACTTGTAAATTTTGAATACAAGAACCATCATTCAAATTAATAAAAGCTACGGTTTTAGATTGTCTTTTAGTTCTTACCCAAGCTTTTATTAAGTATTGCTCGTCAATTTTTCCTTCTGCAAATAATTGTTTTATATTAATATGTGTCATAACTTAGCTATTGAACGACAAAAATACATTTTTATACTTGAATATAAGCTTAAGTATATCGTTTTGATTGTTTAACCCAAATTACGCATTAGAAATTTATTCCGAAAAAATTCTACTTTATATTTACTTCAGTACTCATCTTTTTATACTCAATGTAGCTAAAACTACATTTCCGTGAAAAAAATTCCGTGCTTTGTAAATATTTTGTATAATTTTCTCTCATGACAAAGTCTAATGCGTAATTTGGGTTTAATCTAATATTATAATTCAGAGGATTAAGTTTTGTCTTGATACAAAAGTTACAAAAAATCAAGACTACAATATCTACCTGTCGGTAGACAGGAATTCTTGACGCTCGAACTGCTTAAAAAATCTTAAAACTCGTTTCACTCAAACAACAAGATTTTCTTAACGCTTTTTTATTTGTTCTCACTAAATTTATTGAAGGTCATATAGTATTTAGGAAAAAACATTGAAACTTAATTGTTTTGAATTTAATATTTTTATCTTTACCATAAAAATAAAGTATGAGTTATATTCCAGTAGTTGATTTAGAAGATTATTTATCTGGTGATGCTGAAAGAAAGCAAAAATTTATTCAGCAGTTTGGAAAAGCATATCAAGAAATAGGATTTGCTGCTGTAGAAAATCATGGTATTCCGCAAGCGTTAATTGATAATTTTTACAGTGTAGTGGAACAGTTTTTTGCTTTGCCTACTGAAACAAAATTGAGTTATGAAAAAGTAGAATTAGCAGGACAAAGAGGTTATACTTCGTTTGGTAGAGAGAAAGCAAAACAAAGTGAAGTTGCTGATTTAAAAGAGTTTTGGCAAATAGGTCAATATGTAGAAGGTGAAGTAATGCCTGAAGCAGACTATCCTGATAATATTGTGGTAGATGAATTACCTGATTTTGAAAAATATGGAAAAGACTTATATAAAAGTTTTGAAAATACTGGCAGACACTTACTACGATCAATTGCTAACTTTTTAGAGTTAGATGAAAATTATTTTGATGCTAAAATTCATAATGGCAATAGTATTTTAAGAGCCATATTTTATCCGCCAATAACACAAGAACCAAAATCTGCAATAAGAGCAGAAGAACATGAAGATATTAACTTAATTACTTTGTTGGTTGGTGCAAGTGCTGATGGTTTACAAGTACAAGATTTAGAAGGCAATTGGCATGCTGCGAAAGCAGAACCACATCAAATTATGGTAAATGTTGGTGATATGCTACAACGATTAACTAATAATCAGTTGCGTTCTACCACACATAGAGTTGTTAATCCGCCGAGAGAAAAATGGAGTACTGCAAGATATTCTATTCCTTTCTTTTTACATCCAAGAAGTGAAATGCGTTTAGATTGTTTAGAAAGTTGTGTTACTACAGAAAATCCAATTCACTACGAACCTATTTCTGCTGGCGAATATTTAGATGAACGATTAAGAGAAATTGGTTTAAAAAAATAAATATGTCTTCTTTTTCTATAAAAATTGGTAATTTTTTATATCAAAATGCATTTCCTATATACAATAAATTGTATCCTATTTTTAAGCAACGAAATGACAAATACGATATACAAATTATTAAACAATATGTAAAGCAAGATGCTATTATTTTAGATATTGGTGCGAATATTGGTTTTTATACGAAAATGCTTTCTGAATTAACTGGAGCAAATGGTAAAGTTTATAGTTTTGAACCAGATAGTACTAATTTTAAACACTTACAAGAGAACTGTGGTCATTTGCAAAATGTACAGCTATTTCATAAAGCTGTTGGCAATAAAGATGAAGTGCTGACTTTGTACAAATCTGATTTAATGAATGTTGACCACAAAACTTTTGCAAATGAAGATTTTACTTCAAAAGAAACAATAGATGCTGTTTGTTTAGACAATTTTATAAAAGAAAAACATATTGATTTTGTAAAAATAGATATTCAAGGATTTGAATATTATGCTTTTGAAGGAATGCAATCCTTAATTAAAAACAGTAATGATTTGAAAATTATTACTGAGTTTTATCCATACGGAATTGCTCAATGTGGAATTGCTCTAGATAATTGGTATCAACAATTAGAAGACCTTGATTTGTTTATCTATAAAAACATAAATGGTAAATTATCTATATTTGATAAGAAAGAATTGAGTTTATACGAAACTAAAGCCAAAGAGCGTCTTTTTTATTTTGATTTATTCTTAACCAAACAACAACTATGAGTAAGAAAAAAAACTTTAAAGGAAAACAACATCAAGCCAATGCTACAACAAGTAATAAACAACAAACTGTTACACCTAAATCAACCCACAAAAAAACAGAAAATAGTGACTTGTTTGTTTTCTTAGAAAACCATTTTAAGAACAATCAAAAAAAATATATTATTTTAATATTGTTTTTAGCAATATTATTTGGATTTTTCTGTTTTGATGCAAAAGTTTCTACAGCAAATGACGATTCTTTATATATAGAAGCTGGTGCAAACTATGCTAAAAACTTTTTTGGTTATTTTTACACAGCCAATGCTCCTTTATATCCAATTTTCTTAGGACTAGTCATTAAGTTATTTGGGATAAAACTGGTGCTAATGAAATTGTTTTCGTTACTCTTTTTTGTATTAGGACTTTGGTTTACTTATAAAGCATTTAAAGATAGAATTCCGTATTTAATACTTATTCCTGCACTATTAATCACAGCTATTAACTTTCCATATTTAATGTATGCTAGTTTGACTTATGCTGAAACACTTTCATTTTTTGTAATGGGTTTAAGTTTTTATGTACTTTTTAATTTCTTTGACAAATTAGACTCCAATACTTTTGATATAAAAAAGAACGCTTGGCAGTTTTTAATTGTTGGTGCTATTTGCTTACTACAGTTATTAACTAGAAATGTGGCACTTATTTTTATTGCTGTTATTGTTATCTATTTCATTCTAGAAAAAAAATATATTCCAGCAGCTTTATCTATAGTCTCTTTTGGAATTTTTTATGGTTTATATAAATTAATACTTACACTTATTTGGCCAGCAGCAAACTCACAGTTTGCTGCTCAAAGTAAATTAATGTTTCAAAAAGATGTTTACAATCAACAATTAGGACAAGAAACAACTTGGGGCTTTGTGGAACGATTTTGGGGAAACTGCGAAATTTATATTTCCTCTAGATTTTATTATGTACTTGGTTTTGTAAAAGAAACAGCCGAAAGAAATACAATGTTAACAATAATTTCTATAGTAATAATACTCGTTAGTTTATTTTATATTTATAAAAACAAACAAAAATATTTACTCTTTTCTACACTTTATTTTTTGGCAATGCTAGCCGTTACATTTGTAACACTACACACCTCTTGGGGACAAACTCGATTAATTATGGTGTATTTGCCGTTCATACTATTTACAATTTTCTATCTATTTTATATTTTAGGAAAACAATTTAGCTTTACTCAATTTGCACTACCTTTAATTCTATTTATATTACTTGTATCTAATCTAAAAGCAACTATTACAAATGGAAAAGAAAGGTTTCCAATGTTTATAGAAAATATAAATGGTAATCCTGCCTATGGCTATACTCCAGATTGGCAAAACTATGTAAATATGAGTATTTGGTGTAAAGACAATCTACCTAAGGAAAATATTGCAATTAGAAAAGCACCAATGTCTTATATTTTTTCTGGTGGAAAAGAATTTTATCCTGTTTATAATGTTCCAACTCAAGATGCAGACTCTTTGCTTGATCCATTAATTCAAAATAAAGTAAATTACATCGTTACTTCTGAATTAAGATTAGACCCGAACAGATATATTGCTAATCAATTTGTAAATACTATGCATCGATATGTTTATTATATAGCACAAAAATATCCAAATGCATTTGAAGAGATACACAATGAAGGTCAGTTTGAAAAATCTACACTCTATAAAATTAATTATAATTATATAGATTCTATTAGAATTATAAATAAATAATATTAGCATATAATAATGACTGATATAAATACATTAGACAAACCAGAAACGACATTAGAACATAGAGCCATTGTTTTATCAAAACCTTTTTTAAAACAAATTCATACCGATTGGTATAATGAGTTTAAACAGTATGATGAAGCCAATACTACTACAGGAAAAATTTTAGAAATTGGTGCTGGTGGTGGTTTTTTAAAAGACATTTATCCAAAAGTAATTACTTCAGACATTATGCCTTTAGATTGCTGTGATATGCAATTCTCTGCAACTGAGATGCCTTTTGAAGATAATACAATTAAGTCTATCTTTATGCTGAATGTTTTACATCACATACCAGATAATGAAGCATTTTTTAAAGAAGCAGATAGAGTTTTAAATAAAGATGGATTTATTTATATGGTAGAACCAGCAAATACTCTATTTTCTAGATTCATCTATAAAAACTTTCACCATGAACCATTTGAAGAAAATGTCGTTGATTGGAAATTTGAAAGCAAGGGTCCATTAAGTGATGCTAATGGAGCATTACCATATATTATATTTAAAAGAGATATTCAAAAATTCAATCAATTATTTCCCAATTTAGAACTCGTAGCATTTAAGTATCATACTCCTTTTAAATATTTGCTTTCTGGTGGTTTATCTAAACCTGCGTTAGTGCCTTTTACTTTCTATAAATTAATTAACTTTATAGAAAAGATTTGTAGTCCAATTTTACCATATATTGCTATGTTTCAAACAATCATTATTAAGAAAAAATAATACATGGAATTAAGTATAAGAAAAAATAAGATACATGAACACTTTAATCAACTAGCTGATTCATACAATGGTTATAGAAAACGATTTAACTATTATGAAAACGATATTGTTAAGTATCTGAATTTTTTTCTACAAGAAAATAGTAGTGTATTAGAAATTGGTTGTGGTACAGGCAATACGCTTTCAAAGTTAATTGCCAACAAAAAAGTAGGTATAGATATTAGCGAAAACATGATTGCTGTTGCTAAGGAAAATGTTACCAATGCAGATTTCTTTGTAATGGATGCTGAAGATTTTTCGCTCAAAGAAAAGTTTGATGTAATTATTTTTAATAATGTAGTGGGTTATTTAGACAATATTCAAGATGTGTTTTATTCTATCAAAGAAAATTGTCATGCGAATACTAGAATTATTATTTCGTACTATAATCATTGGTGGGAACCACTTTTAAATTTTGGTGAGTTAATTGGTATCAAGAAAAAATCGCCACATCAAAATTGGTTAAACGAAAGCGACATTTCTAATTTGTTGTATTTAAGTGGATTTGAAACTTACAGAACTAATAGACGATTGCTTATACCTATTAATATTCCAATTATATCTTGGTTTTTCAATAAATACATTGCAAAATTGCCTTTGATAAAAAGTCTGTGTTTAAATCAATTTATTTTTGCACGACCTTATATCTCAGAAACAGAAGCAACAGTTAGTGATGAGTTTAGTGTTACTATATGTATTCCTGCAAGAAACGAGAGTGGCAATATTGAAAATGCTATTTTGAGATTACCAAAATTTGGCAAAGAACAAGAAATTATTTTTGTAGAAGGCAACTCAAGTGATGATACTTGGGAAGTGATTCAACAAATGCAAGAAAAATATAAATCAACGCATGATATAAAAATTACTCAACAAGATGGTAAAGGCAAAGGCGATGCTGTAAGAAAAGGTTATGACATGGCAACCAAAGACATCTTAATGATTCTCGATGCAGACTTAACGGTTCCGCCAGAAGAGTTACCAAAATTCTATAATGCTATTGCTACACGAAAAGCAGAGTTTATTAATGGTTCTCGTTTGGTGTATCAAATGGATAAAGAAGCTATGCGTTTTTTAAATACTTTAGGCAATAAGTTTTTTAGCAAAGTCTTTTCTTGGTTGCTAGAACAGCCAATTAAAGATACACTTTGTGGCACTAAAGTAATGTTTAGAAAAGATTATATACAATTAAAAGCCAATAGAAAGTTTTTTGGCGATTTCGATCCTTTTGGTGATTTCGATTTATTATTTGGTGCGTATAAACTGAATCTAAAAATAATAGACTTACCAATTCGTTATAGAGAACGAACTTATGGTGATACCAATATCTCACGATTTACCAATGGTTGGATGTTACTAAGAATGTGTTGGTTCGCTGCTGGAAAAATTAAGTTCTGGTAGTTATAAAATTAGCAGATTCTGCATAACCTGGACACAAAACTTCAATTACAATTAATTTTTCATCATATTCATTCTCAAAAAAATTAATTAAAGATTGTAAGTATTGTAATGCCATTTTATAATGCCTTTGTTCTGTAAAACAAGCATCATTAGATCTTATATTACTTTCATTTACTAAATACCTTGATCTTCTTGATAAATTCTGTAGTTTTTTATATGCTAAATAATTTGATTCGTTTAGTTTAGATAATGATAATTGTTTATTTGGATTTATTGCATTATCAACTTCTTCGTGCGATTTATAATTCACACCTGTTTTCTTACAAATATGTGCATTGATTATATGTAAGGCAGTATAAAAACAAACCGTAACTTTCCAATCAAAAAAAGAAAGGTTTTCTTTGTTTATTTTTTCTAAGAACTGTAAATTATTTTTAGATTGTTTTAAGTGTTCTTCAAACAAAGGCATGGTAGTATTTAATTAAGCAACTTATATTGAGTAGGAATTTTTATATTATCTTCTTTAGAAACTATAGTAGAAGATATACTAAAACCTCTATCAAAATAAATGGCACTTACCTTTGCTTCTGATAATAGCAATGCATCTTCATAATAAGCTTCATTTTCTGATGGAATTTCAGACCAAACCAATAATTTAGTACTAGAATAATCTACAGCAATTTTAATTTTATCTATATTATTTTGCAATCTAATAAATAATTCTTTAGAATACGAAAAAAGTATATTTGAAATATAATACTGCATTCTGTCTTTATTCATTGAATCTAACATTCCATCAACATTATTGCTAATTAAGTTTTGATAAAAGTTTTCCTTATCAGCATCTGCAGTCTTAGTTGATAATTGTAAATGATCTATGTGTAACTGATTAATTAAATCATCAAACCACTTATCTAAATTATTTTCTGTAGAATTTGTTTGATATTTACTAGATGTTTCCATAATTATTCTTGTTTACAAACTGTAAACACTACAAATTTATAAAAAATAAAATTTTATAGATGTTAAATCTTTTTTTAGTTTACTTCTTCTTCGAGATAAAATATTTTAAAAAGATAACTTCTTTTTCTGTAAGGAAACGCCATTTGCCTCGTGGTAGATTTTTCTTAGTTAATCCAGCGTAAAGTACTCTATCTAGTTTTTTTACTTCGTAACCTAAATGCTCATATATTCTTCTTACAATTCTGTTTTTGCCTACATGTAATTCAATACCAACATGTCTGTCATCGCCTCGTGGTAAAGTATAAGCTACTTCATCTACTTCTACTAAGCCATCTTCTAAAGTTAAACCTGCTTTAATTTTATTTAAGTCGGCTTCGGTTAATGGTTTATCTAATTCTGCTTGATAGACTTTGGTAATTTTGCTACTAGGATGTGCCAACTGTTGCGACAAATCTCCATCGTTAGTAATCAACAACAACCCTGTTGTATTTCTATCTAATCGACCAACAGGAAAAAGACGCACATTCTTGCGAATGTCAACAATATCCATTACTGTTTTTCTGTCTTTTTCATCACTAGTAGTAGTAATAACACCTTTTGGTTTATTTAAAAGCACATAATACAACTTCTCTCCTTCTACAACTTTGCCATTGTAAGTAACTTTGTCTTTAGATTTGATTTTAAATCCAGGTTCTAATACTACTTTTCCGTTTACACTAACTGCACCTTCTTTAATTAACTCATCTGCTTTTCTTCTAGCAGCAATTCCGCCATTAGCAATAAACTTATTCAATCTAACTTCATTAGATCCAGGTTCTTTTTTCTCTCTTGGTTCTTTAAATTTCTTAACTGTTTGCTCTATGTGCTGAGCAAATTCATCTTTCTTTTTTGATTTAGACTTATGATAATTGGTCTTCTTGTTCGATGTTTTCTTGCTCACCTATTTGGTTTTGTATTTCTTCAAATTCTCTCAATTTTGGCAATTCTTCTAAACCATTAATTCCAAAATAATCTAAAAACAATGGCGTTGTTTTATACAATAATGGTTTGCCAACTTCTTCGCTTCTTCCTGCAATTTCAATTAACTCTAATTCTATTAATTTCTGAACGGTATAATCTGCATTTACACCACGAATAGTTTCTATAATGGTTTTAGTAACTGGCTGTTTATACGCAATAATAGACAGTGTTTCTAAAGCTGCTTGCGACAATCTTTTTACTGTATTTCTATTCAAATAACTAGAAACGGCTTCGTGCAACTTTCCTTTGGTTAAAAACTGATAACCACCACCTACTTTGCCAACTTCAAAAGGAAACATTTCATTTTGATACTTCTCTATGATGACTTGTACTATGCCTTCTATAAAAGTTTCATCATAATCATTTTCTTCTTGAAGCTTATTGAGAAACAAGCAGAGTTCTTGTACAGAAACAGGTTGTTCTGAAGCAAAAATAATGGCTTCTATATTGATTTGTAAATCTTCCATTTAAGCTTGTAAAGATAAGACTAAATTGGCAATAAAATGCCATTTCCAACAGCGTCTTTTACAAAAGAAGCTATGAAAACTAAAAGTTTGGAAACTCAATAAAATAGATTAAATTTGAATTATGGAAAGCAATTTGCTAAATGCTAAGATTGAGCTCATTCAATGGTTAACTACATTAGAAGATAGTACTTTAATCCAAAAAATTATTGAATTAAGGAAAAATGAAACTAAAGATTGGTGGAATGAAATTTCTGAAGATGAAAAAGAATCTATTGAATTAGGAATTGCAGATGCTGAAAATGGAAATCTGCAACCAAACTCAGCAGCTAAAAAAGTTTATGGAAAATGGTTATAACATTTTTTGGACTAACCATGCTTTGAATGAATTGGCTAATACTTACCAATATCTTGAAACATATTTTACTAAACGAGAGCTGAAAAAATTATCTGAAGAGATTAATAAAATTCTAAGATTAATTGCTATAAATCCAAGTCTATTTCCTGTTTCAACATCTAAAGGAATAAGGAAGGTTGTTATAAGAAAGTATAACACTCTGTATTATAGAGAAAATAAAACTCAAATTGAAATTCTTTCTTTTTTCTCGAGTTTGACACCTTTTCATAAAATATGACTGAGAACGCCTTATTTTATTGAGTTTTGTTTTTATTTTTTCAAATTTGTAGTGAGCCGATTTTTTTTTGGTTGCTTTTATAATTAGTTTATCCGCTCTATTTTTGCAGTATGTCATTTTTGCGGATAGAGAAAAAATCATCAGGCACGTATTTGCGTATCTTAGAAAGCTATCGAAATGATGAGGGCAAATCAAAGCACAAAATATTACACACACTTGGCAAAGTAGAAGATTATAAACCAGCCCAATTGCGAGCCATCGGTATCCAATTATTTGAGTTAGGTGGTGGCGAAGTAAAGGCATTGCTAACTAGCGATTTGTTAGAATTAGGCAGATACAATTATGGCTATCAATACCTCTACCAAAAAGTATTACAGCATTATGGTTTGCAAGATGTGTTTCGCAGAATAGCCTCAAAAAACAAACTACAATTTAATTTTTCGGATGCTGTTTTGTTGATGCTTTTAGAGCGATTACAAGATCCGTGTAGTAAACATCAAAATTATCTACATCAGTCGGAATATCTTAATTTGCCTACTGTTTCGCTACATCACTTGTATCGAACTTTAGATAAATTAGCCGACAATCAATCGCTCATTCAACAACAAATTTTCCAAACAGGCAGAGATTTATTTAATCAAAAATTGGATGTTGTATTTTATGATGTAACCACTTTGTATTTTGAAAGTGAAGTAGAACAACAAGGCAAACTTAGGCAAAAAGGATTTAGTAAAGATGGCAAAATAGGAAACACACAAATCTTGTTTTGTATGCTCATAGATACTGATAAAAATCCGATTGGTTATCAAATTTTTGAAGGCAATACCTACGAAGGACATACTTTTGAAAAAGCATTAATCGATTTAAAAAAACAATATCAAATAGAAAAAATAATTATGGTAGCAGATAGAGGTATGTTATCGAAACATAACATCGAAATTACCAAAAACAATGGCTACGAATTTATACTTGGCGAACGCATCAAAAGTTTACCTAAAACATTACAAACCGAGCTTACCGATTTAGCTTCTTTTACCAAACAATGGATATACCATGATACAACTGGCGAAGCCATTGTAATTACATATAAAACCGTAGAACACGATGGTAAAACAATCATCGTAACACACAGCCAAAAACGAGCAAAAAAAGACAAACAAGATAGAGAAGACAAAGAAGCTACAGCTAAAATACTATTAAAAAATACAGCTCTAATTACCAAAAAAGCAAGTAGGTTTTATATACAACAAAACCCAAAAGGCAGCTATGAACTGAATGAACAAAAACTAATAAACGATGCAAAGTACGATGGCATTTTGGCTATTAGCACCAACAACAAAACCCTTACAGCAACACAAGTATTAGAACAATACAAACAACTTTATAAAATAGAACACACCTTTAGAACCTTTAAAGCACACTTAGAAATAAGACCCATGTTTCATTGGACAGACAAACGAATTAAAGGACATATTTGTTTATGCTATATCGCTTATACACTATTAAACTACACACTACAAAGAACCAATAAAAGCGGACTAAAACTCACAGAGAATACGCTAAGAACTACGCTAAATAAAATGCAAGTAAGCTTGTTACAACACAATAAAGAGCAAATCTATGTACGTTCAAGACCAACAGAAAACGAAATTGCACTTCAAAGAGCAATAGGTTTAATGCCATTACAACCCATCATTCCAAAAGACAAACTAACACTATAAAATCCAATTTGTAGTGAGCCAATCCAATAACACTATTGTTGATAATCAATTAATTAACTCAATATCGTGTCAAACTTGAGAGATTAATAAAATTCTAAGATTAATTGCTATAAATCCAAGTCTATTTCCTGTTTCAACATCTAAAGGAATAAGGAAGGTTGTTATAAGAAAGTATAACACTCTGTATTATAGAGAAAATAAAACTCAAATTGAAATTCTTTCTTTTTTCTCCAATAGACAAAACCCTAATAAACGAAAAATGTAGAAATCATTCCTTTATAGCAAATCTCATAGATTGCCACATTTTTTTCGTTCCTCAAAAATTTAAGTAAGCTACTAATTAACCTTTTAATGCAGCAGCACCAGAAACGATTTCGGTCAACTCTGTTGTAATAGCTGCTTGTCTCGCTCTGTTGTACATAATGTTTAAGTCTTTCAACAACTCATTAGCATTTTCTGTAGCTTTGTCCATTGCTGTCATTCTTGCACCATGTTCAGATGCATTAGAATCAAGTGTATATCTAAAAAATTGTGTTTTTAATATTTTTGGTACTAAAGAACCCAATATTTTTTGTTGTTCTGGTTCAAACAAATAATCTGCTTTATGTTTAGCATCTGCTTCGTTTGTAGTAGTTATAATTGGTAAAAACTGCTCTACAGTTGTTTCTTGAGTTCCTGCATTCTTAAATTTACCATAAGCTACTTCTACTACATCATATACATTTTGTTCAAAAGCATACATAATATACTCTGCCGCTTTAGCTACATCATCAAAATGTAAGCCATGAAATAAATTAGTAAAGTCTTTATTTACTTTATATTCTGATGATTTGAATGCATCGTAAGCTTTCTTTCCAACGGTTAAAATATCTACTTTTTTGTTAGCAGCTTGTTCAGCATACTTCTCTTGTATGATATTTTTTGCAGCTTTGATTGAATTTGAATTGAAAGCACCACACAAACCTTTATCAGAAGTAATTACTACGACTAATACACGATTAATTGGTCTTTCTTGAGCATAAACCAAATTTACCTCTCCTTGCAAATTAGAAGCAATATTTTGTAGTACAGCATTGAGTTGGTCGGCATATGGTCTTATTTGTATAATTCTATCTGTTGCTCTTTTTAATTTAGCAGCAGATACCATTTTCATTGCCTTAGTTATCTGTATGGTTGATTTTACAGACCCAATTCTCGCTCTTACTTCTTTTAAATTTGCAGGCATAATTTATTTATGAATAAGAAGGTTCTAAATCTTTCGCTACTTTTTCTAATTCTTTCAAATCAGCATCATCTAATTTACCAGCTTTTAAGTTTTTCAAAACTTCTGGTAATTTTTGCTCTACAGCAGATAAAAATGCTTCTTCAAATTCTTTCACTTTATTTACAGCTACATTTCTTAGCAAACCTTTAGTTCCTAAGTAAATAATAGCCACTTGTTTTTCTACAGATACTGGAGAATATTGTGGTTGTTTTAATATTTCCACATTTCTTTTTCCTTTATCTAATACTGATTGCGTAGCAGCATCTAAGTCAGAACCAAACTTAGCAAATGCTTCTAGTTCTCTATATTGAGCTTGGTCTAATTTAAGTGTACCTGCAACTTTTTTCATTGATTTAATCTGAGCGTTACCACCAACACGAGATACAGAGATACCCACATTAATTGCTGGACGAACACCAGAGTTAAATAAGTTTGATTCTAAGAATATCTGACCATCTGTAATAGAAATTACATTGGTAGGAATATATGCTGATACATCACCAGCTTGAGTTTCGATAATTGGTAATGCAGTTAAAGAACCACCACCTTTTACTTTTCCTTTTAAAGATTCTGGTAAATCGTTCATTGATGCAGCAATCTCATCTCTATTAATAATTTTAGCTGCTCTTTCTAATAAACGAGAGTGTAAGTAGAATACATCACCAGGATATGCCTCACGACCTGGAGGTCTTTTTAATAATAATGATACTTCACGATATGCTACAGCTTGTTTAGATAAATCATCATAAACGATTAATGCAGGACGACCAGTATCTCTAAAATACTCACCAATAGCAGCACCAGCAAATGGAGCATAGAACTGCAAAGGTGCAGGATCTGATGCATTAGCAGCAACAATCACTGTGTATGCCATTGCACCATTCTCTTCTAGTGTTTTAGCAATATTAGCTACTGTAGATGCTTTTTGACCACAAGCTACATAAATACAATATACAGTTTCTCCTCTTTCGTGGAATTCTTTCTGATTGATAATGGTATCAATAGCAATAGCTGTTTTACCAGTTTGTCTATCACCAATGATTAACTCTCTTTGACCTCTACCAATTGGAATCATTGCATCAATAGCTTTGATACCAGTTTGCATTGGTTCGTTTACTGGTTGTCTGTAAATTACACCTGGCGCTTTTCTTTCAATAGGCATATTAAAAGTTTCACCAGTAATTGGTCCTTTACCATCAATTGGTTCACCAAGTGTATTCACTACTCTACCCAACATGCCTTCTCCAACATTGATAGAAGCAATTTGTCCTGTTCTTTTAACAGTGTCTCCTTCTTTAATTTCTTCAGAAGAACCCATTAAAACGACACCTACATTGTCTTCTTCAAGGTTAAGTGCAATAGCTTTAACTCCGTTAGCAAATTCAACTAATTCACCAGCTTGAACTTGAGTTAAACCATAAACTCTAGCAATACCATCACCAACTTGTAATACAGTACCTACTTCTTCTAGCTGAGCATCTGTATTGGCATTGTTTAGCTGAGTTCTTAATATGTTGGCTATTTCGTCTGGTCTTACATCTACCATTTTAATATATTTTACTTAGTTAAGTATTAAATCGTTTTTTATTTGTTGTAACTTTCTTTTTACAGAATTGTCATAAATTCTATCACCAAAATTAATAATGAAACCACCTAAAATACTTTCATCAACTTTTTTATTAATGACAACATTAGGTTTTCCTGATTGAGTTTTTATAAATGATTCTATTTTATTAAGTGTAGTATTGTCAATTTCTGATGCGAGAATTAATTGTACATTTGAGATTCCATGTTTATCATTGTATATATCGATAAACTTATTAAGCATTGGTATCACTCCTGCTTCTCTTTTATTGTCTATTAGCAAGATTAAGAAATTATACACTAAAGGTGTTAGCTTAGATTGGAAAAGAGACTGAACTATTGATCGTTTGGTTTCAACATCAACAATTGGATTTTGAAACAACTGATTTAATTCATCATTACTATTAATAATTTTGATTAAATCTTTAACATCTTGCAATGAACTATCTAAAGTATTTTGTGCCGCAGCTTCTTGATAAAGTGCAGTTGCATAACGAAATGATAGTTTATCTAAAGACATAAGATTAATTTAAATTTTCTTTTTCTACTAAATTACTGATATAAGATTGGTGATCTTTTTCAGAATTTAATTCTTTTCCTAAAACTTTTTGAGCAATTTCTAAAGACAGTTTACTTACTTCGTTTTTAACTTCGGCTAAAGCTGCATTTTTTTCTGCTAAAATTTCAGATTTAGCTTGTTCTAAAATTTTCTGTGCTTCATCTTTAGCTTTACCATGAGCTTCATTAATAATACCATCTTTAATGGCTCTTGCTTCTTTTAAAATAGAAGCACTTTCTTCTCTAGCTTCTCTTAAAATCTTTTCATTCTCATTTTGTAATTTGGTCATTTCCAACTTTGCATTTTCAGCTGCATTTAATGCATCTTCAATAGACTTTTCTCTACTGTTAATAGCATTTGCAATTGGTTTAAAAGCATACTTGCCTACCAAAAACCAAAATAATGCAAAAGCAATTGTTGTCCAAAAAACTAAACCAAGATCTGGTGTTACCAAATCCATTGGATTGAATAAAAGAATCATAATTTAAATTTTTTAATTAACCATTCATCAAGAAAGATAAGATCATCGCAATGATAGCTGCACCTTCTACTAGAGCTGCTGCAATAATCATTGTAGTTCTGATGTCTCCTGAAGCTTCTGGTTGTCTTGCAATACCTTGCATTGCGTTACCGCCAATTAAACCGATACCTAAACCAGCTCCTATTGCTGCTAAACCGGCTCCTAATGCTGCTAATCCTGTCATAATTTTTGTTTTATTTGTTTAATTTAATATTTTATATAATTAATGATGGTCGGCTTCTTCAACTGCCATACCAATAAAAATTGCTGTTAATAAGGTAAATACATATGCTTGTAAAAAAGCAACAAATAATTCCATTGCATTTACAAACAATAAAATAGGCACTGCTAATACACTTCCTGCCACTGTACCACCAACACTTCTGCCTAAATCGCCTAAAATAAATATTAAGCTTACAATACTTAATACTGCAATGTGACCACCAGTAATATTACCAAACAAACGCAACATTAATACTAATGGTTTAAGTATAACACCTAAGATTTCTATTGGCGTTAAGATTAGTAAAACTGGTTTTGGAACGCCAGGCATTGCAAAAATGTGTTTCCAATATCCTTTAGTTCCATTAAAGTTTATCATAATTCCAGCAAAAATTGCCAGTGTCATTGTAAAAGCAATATTTCCTGAAAGATTAGCACTTCCTGGAAAGAAAGGCACTAATCCTAATAAATTATTGATTAAGATAAAGAAGAAAATACACAAAATGAAAACAGTATATTTTTCGTCGTGATGTGGTATGTTTTGTTTAATTACATCATCAATTAAGTATTTGATTAAAGGTTCCATAAACCCTTGTAATCCTCTTGGTGCTTGATTTGGTCTTACTTCATAAGCGTTCTTCACTTTAAAGAAAATAAGTGCTAAAACAATAAAGCCCAAAATCATGTGAAACACATTTTTAGTAATAGATAAATCATAAAAAGTTGATCTATCGTGAGTCTTAGCATCTATAACTCTTCCTGTTTCATGATTAATTGCATAACCATCATATTCATGAACTTTATGTAGTTTAGATGACATAAAAACAGAAACTTTTTTGGTTTCTTTATTAATAAGAATACAAGGCAAAGGCAATACAATATGTTTGTGATCTATTGTAGCAATATGATATTCATTAGCATCTGCGACATGCGTCATAATTGAATTCATAACATAAGCTGTAACATCTTTAGGTAAGTCGCCTTCTGTATGTAGTTCACTTTTTACTTCGTGTTCTACTTCTTTTGCTTCATGCTCTACTTCTTCTACTAATGACTCTTTATGCGTTGTTTCATTTGTATTAGCTAAAGCTACAAATTGAGTACTTATAAAAAGCAATAAAAGCGTTAGGTATTTTAGATAATTTAACATGCTTTAATTAATCGGTGCAAAGATACGCAGTAATTAAAAATTGTTTAAAAAGTAGAAATTAAATGAATGTTAAGTAAAATAAAAAACCCACTACATCTCGTAGTGGGTTTTTGTATTAAGTTAATTGATAAGGTTATATCAATGATCGTCTTCTGGCCAACCAGTTCTTTTGTAACCGGTAATTCTACACTCATATCCTGGAAAATCTTCAAACTCAATATCCATAACGATACTATCTGTAATATGTCCACTAGGTGCAACTGCTACAGATTTTAATACTTTACCATTACTAATAGGTGTAGCAATTTCATAATCCTCAACTATGCTTATAGCATTAGAGTTTGAAAATGTCAAATTAGAAATATCACAATTTACCTTAGACTGAAAATCCCATAAATCATGGTCAATTATCCATAACGAATCTTTATCATTACTCGCAGTATTTGAAGTAATTAACTCACCCCAAATATCACCATAACCGAAATCCGCATATAAATCTCTATACTCACCATTATCTAAGTATAGTAACTTAACCCACCAAGAACCAGACATTTCTACAGTATTTGAAACTACAGGTTCATAGTCTTTCTTACAAGAAACAAATGAAACGAGAGAGGCAAATAGTAATATTGAAAATTTTAAAAATATTTTTTTCATAACAAACTTTTTTTATAATTTTTTAAATGTTCTAACTAAATAAGAAAAATTAGCTCCATTAACATACCACTCATATGCAACTTGACCTACTGTAGCGGAAGAATTAAACAATATTCTTGTACTAGATGGGTCATCAGCATCTGTACAATAAAAAGGAGCTAATACTCCTGACTGTTGCAGAGGCACTATTACGATCCCTGGTTCTACACAATATACATCAAAATTAACATTAAAAGGTGCATTATTAGGTACTCCTCCAGGATTATTACAATGATATAAATATGGATTATCACCGTCTTTAGTCCAAATAGTTACTGGAGTATTAGATCCTCTTTGGTAACTTCCAGAGTAATCTTCATCAGCTGCCAATGTATCAACAACTAGAACTTGTCTACTTGTTGTAACAGAAAACCCATCCTCATTAAACGCCTCATAATCAAGTGTATAAATATCTGGAACATTATAATCTACAGTTCCAGTAGTGGTATAGTCAATTTCTTGACCTGCCGCAGTTGCTACCGCTCCTGCATCTACATATATTTCTCCTACTGTTTGAATAATGAAAGCATCTCCATTTATTGTTAACTCTGGAAGAAATGTTTCTTTAGAATCTATATAATCTTTCTTACAGCCAACTGTAAAAAAAATAGAAGCGATTATAAAGAACGATAAAAATTTTAACTTATTTCTCATATTATTTACTTTTAAAAATTAATTATCCCAAAAAACTTTAGCTGTAACAGTAGTAGTTGGAGTATTTGGATTATATGATGACTCGCTTGAACCATACAACATTTTTGAAGGAAAAACATTAGATGGAAGTGAAGTTGAAGATGGATCATAAAATATTCCTCCAACACCTCTAAAAATTATATTATTAGTAGATTCGATATCAAACCTTCTAGTCTCAATCCAACCTTCAGTAGGCTGCAAACCATTCATAGAAATCCATTTTTGAATTGCAAGTGTCTTAATTTTGTTAGTAGTATAATCTAAACTACTGATATATGCACTTGCTGATGATGAAAGACCAAAATAATCAAATGAAGCTGTAACTGCCTCTTCAAATAAAACATCATCCCCACTCACTGCACTTCTTAATAAGATTTCAGCTTGAATAAACTTACTTTCCCATGGACTAATTAGCCAAACTGGCAGGTCATTGGAATAAATATAATCACTGCTAGGTTGTGCAAATGAATTATTTGCTTGTCCTAATACACCTACTGGAGCAGGAATATTCGCTTCACCTTGCGGAATTCCAATATATCCACTAGTACCAGCATCATATATTGTTGCTATCCGAGGATCTGATAAAGAATCAAGAACATTTATACTTGTTTTGCTCGCTCTCATATACATTTTTGTTGCAGATCTAGACTCATAACTCAGCCATGTTGGATTTGAATTACCTAATGTTGAACCATTAAAATATATTGAAGCTGAATTGTTTTGGTCTATAAACGAAACTCCTGACTGTAGCAATGTCAATGCTTCAGCCAATTTAGTATTATCTACTAGTGACTGTCTTAAAAGTATTTTCAATTTAAGTGTATTAGCAAATATAATCCAATTATCTAAATCACCTCCATATACCAAATCTTCACTACTAGGTTTAGCATAGCTATTATCATTAGATGATAAATCAGTTATAGCGTCATCTAATATGGGAATAAGTGCATCATAAACATCTTTATCAGAATCAAATTTTGGAGTTAAAATACCACCATCTTCAATTGCCCCTTTAAGTGCTTCTGAAAAAGGTATATCTCCGTGAATATCAACTAATCTTTGATAGGTAAATGCCATTAATACTTTTGATATACCACTATAGTAAGGATTTCCCGACTTAATTATTTGAGATAAATCTAGCAAACTTCTAGAGTATGTATTTCTCCATGATCTATTAACTTCTCCACCAGTCATAGTAAAATTCTCTAATGGAGTTGTAGAAATAGTTGTACCTGAAGTCCAATATTGAGCCCACATAGATGTCACAAAATGATATTCATCACCAAAAGCAACTCCTAATGCAACTTGTGCTGTAGGTAGAAGTAACTCAGGAGTAGCTGAACTTGGATTGTTTGGATCTGTATTAATATCTAAAACTTTCTGACATCCTACTCCAAATATTGACAAAATAAATATTGACAATAGCATTGTTTTTCTAAAACATATTTTCATCTTATTACTTTTAAATTTAAAAATCAATTTTCACATTAAACCCATAACTTCTCGCAGGAGGTGTTGTTGCAACTTCATATCCTTGAACATTTCCTGCTCCACCATATGAATTGGCCTCAGGATCTGCAAATAAATTATCTTCAGCGAACCAAAATTTCAAATTTCTTCCCACAACTGAAAATGTAACCCCAGACAAAGGAACATTCTTAAATAATTTTGATGGTAAAGAGTAAGATATACTGGCTTCTCTTAATTTAATATAGGACGCATCTATTATATAATTAATATCGGCTGACTTTGAACCAAATAATTGATATGGATCCACAACAGCAACAGTATTTTCTGAATATGTGCCATCTCCATTATCTACTACAGAATTAGGAACTAAGTACGGTTCTCTATTATTTTGCAATGTTGTAACAGATGTGCCATTAAATTCAGCCAATTCTCTTGTACCTGACCAAAAATAACCTCCTTTACTCATATCAAATTGAACATCAATAGATAACCCTTTCCAAGATAAAGTTGAGCCAAAACCCATTAAATACTTAGGTTGTGTAGTAAAATCAGTTTCCACTGTAGAAGCACTAGTCAAAGGAATACCATCTGAACCAACAATAATTCTACCTATAGAATCATACAAGTAATCTTTAACCTTCCAAACACCAAATGGTTTTCCTTCTATAGCATTAGTATTGGCTACAGTAGAACCACCAATTGTAAGCTCACTCGTTTCATCAGAAACTTTTTCAACTAAATTATTATTTTTGGAAAACGCAAGTCTTAAATCCCAAGTTACATTCTTAATATTTCTTATCGGAGTAGCAAATACAGTTAATTCGTGTCCTTTGTTTGATACCTTTCCTACATTTTTAGTTAACACCGTATACCCAGAGGATCCTGGCAGTGAAACATCAACAATAAGATTTTTAGATTTTTCTTGATAGTATGTATATGAAGTTCTTACTCTATCATCAAAAAAAGAAACATCAGCTCCAACTTCCCATTTAAATGTCAATTCTGGCTTTAAATCTGGATTTCCAATTCTATTACCTGCAGTATAACCACTAATTGTTGAACCATCTTGAGCAATTACAGGAAAAAGCGTTTGATATTCCGTAACTGAATAATCATCAAATGCTGGATTTGATACATAAACAGATGCTAACCTATATGTTGGAGCATCTTTTCCTGAAGTTCCTGCATTTCCTCTAATTTTAATGTAATTTACCCATTTATTTTTAAACAACTCTGTAGGAACAAAAGAAACGCCCCCTGCTTGGTAGAAATAATTGTTATTACCAAGAGGTAAAGTAGAAGACCAATCATTTCTAGCAGAGTACTCTAAAAATAGCATATTTTTAAATCCAAAATTCATATTAGCAAATAATCCTAATAGTCTCTTTTTACTTAAACTATTTGTAGCCAGAGGAGTTTGACTTGAGTTACTTAAACTATAAAAGTTAGGAACAACAAGTCCTCCTTGAGTAAATCCAGCAACAGCTTTTGAAGACTGTTCAAAATAAGATAAACCGCCAATTAATGATATATTAAAGTCTTTAGCAAAGTTTTTATTATAAGTAGCCATTAAATCTGCAGATAAGTCATTCTTAGTATATGCATATGCATTATAGGATCCTATACTGCTACTTCTTTCTCCACCTAAATTATCTGGATTAAAGTTATCTAAAGTATAATCATATTTTGGTTGTTTCTCCTCAATATTTTGAATAATAATATTATCCCCAAAACGAGCAGTTAAAGTTAAATCCTCAATTGGCTTATAATTCAATTCAAAATTACCAATTATGTTATGAACATAATTTTCATTGAAAGTATTTGCTAATATAAAATATGGATTAGGCGTATATGATCCATAGTAACCAGCAAGGTCTTGATAAGGGCTATTGTAGTCTCTTAGTTCATGAAAAGGGATATTCACTGGAGTTTGAATTGCTGCCATATAAGGATTTGCAAACTCTCTACCGCTTACTTTAGAATCTTGCTTAATATTTACATATTTAACTCCAAAGCTTGTTGAAAATTTATCAGAAAGATCTGCACTTGCATTAAATGTGACATTATGTCTTTTATAATATGAATATGGTAATATTCCCGTATTATTTAAATTCCCATAAGATAAATAATAAGTAAATTTATCATTATTTCCTTGAATTGAAACATTATTATCTAAAGTAATTCCTGTATTAAAAAATGATTCTAAATGATTATCTATTGCTGAATATGGTCTTATTAATTGAGAAACACCATTTTCAGTCTGTATTGGAGATGTCCATGGTCTTATAATTCCATCAAAAGCAGGTCCCCAAGAAAAGTTCTCTCCATTTACAATTCCACTAGGGTAATATCCTTCACCATATTGATTTTGTCTTTCTAAAACATTATAAACCTTATCAAAAGTCATCCCACTCTTGATAGATACTTTAAAATTGTCATCTTTCATTTTACCAGATTTGGTAGTAATTAAGATAACACCATTTGCACCTCTTGTACCATATAAGGCCACAGCTGCTGGACCACTTAAAATTTGAGTAGACTCAATATCTTCTGGATTTAAATCCATACCTCTATTACCGTAATCTTTCACATCGTTAACAAAGTTATCAGATACCTGATTTGAGTTATTGATTGGTACCCCATCGACAACAATTAATGCATTATTATCTCCAGTTAAAGATTTCTCTCCTCTAATAACTATACGAGTAGACGAACCTATTTGTCCAGAGGTGGAGTTAATTTTAACCCCAGCAACCTTTCCTTGTAAAGCACTTAATGCATTACTAGATGTTTTATTTAAATCATCTCCTGAAATAGTTTGTGTTGCAAAAGAGGTACTTCTTTTTTCTCTTTTGATTTGCATACCTGTAATAACTACTTCGTCCATTAATTGTGCGTCTTCACCCATAGCTGCATTTATAACTAAAGATGTAATTGGCTTCTCAATGGTTGTAAAGCCAACATAAGAAAAAACTAAAGCCGTAATGTCTTTAGCTAATTCTAAGGTGTAATTTCCGTCAATGTCAGTTACAGTACCTACATCGGTACCTTTTCCTGTAACATTTACTCCGATTAGTGCCTCGCCTGTTGCAGCGTCTGTAACAGTACCACTAATTGTCCTTGTTTGTGCAAATACTTGAACCGAGAGTATCAATCCAAGTAGCCAAAAAACTAATTTTTTCTTCATAAAACTGTTCAGTTTGTTAAAAATATTTAATAATCTATACTTTGTCAACTGCAATATTAAGACAATATTTTATAAAACAAAAGTATTTATTGGATTTTTTTAGTTAAAAGTAAATTTTGAGTGAAAAAATTGAAAACATTTGTTGTACTAAATGTTGTTAATTTTGTTAAGAATGCTTAATAATCAATCACTTGTTCTTGTATATTAGTTGGTAGCTCTCTAAAATCGTATTCTTGATTTCTTAGCTGTGCTTGGAATCCTGCTTTTTTTATAGCATTTTGAATGGTCTTAAAAGTATAACGATGTGGTGCACCTGCAACAGATACTACATTTTCTTCTATCATAATGGAACCAAAGTCGTTAGCTCCTGCATATAATGCCATTTGTGCTACTTGTTCTCCAACTGTTAACCACGATGCTTGTATGTTTTTTATGTTTGGCAACATCATTCTACTTATTGCTACCATTCTAATATATTCATCGCCTGTTACTGTATTAGAAATATTACGCATTCTTTTTAATAATGTGCCTTCGTCTTGAAATGGCCAAGCAATAAATGCATTGAATCCTTTTGCTGATGAAGGTTTCTTAGCTTGTGTTTCTCTTATCCAAACTAAGTGTTGCATTCTTTCTTCTATGGTTTCTATATGTCCAAACATCATCGTTGCAGAAGTAGTAATATGTAACTGATGTGCTACTTCCATTATTTGCAACCACTCTTGTCCTGTACATTTGCCTTTGGCTAATAATCTTCGTACTCTGTCGTTTAAAATTTCTGCACCAGCACCTGGCAATGAATCTAATCCTGCAGCTTTTAATACACTTAAAACTTCATGGTGTGATTTATTACTGAGCTTACAAATGTGTGCAATTTCTGGCGGACCTAATGCATGTAATCGTATATTTGGATATAATATTTTAAGTTGTTTAAATAAATCGACATAAAAATCTAAACCTAAATCTGGATGATGACCTCCTTGTAATAATAATTGATCACCGCCATATTTAATGGTTTCGTCTATTTTTCTTTTATAAGTTTCAATATCTGTGATGTAAGCATGCACATCACCTGGTTTTCTATAAAAATTACAGAATTTACAATTGGCAACACAAACATTGGTAGTATTCAAGTTTCTATCTATCTGCCAAGTAACAATATTGTCTGGTTTCTGAATTAATCGAAGTTGATGACCTATTTCCATTAATTCTGCTGTTGCTGCATGATGATATAAAAAGACACCTTCTTCTATTGTAAGATTTTCGAAGTTTAATGCTTTTTGATATATCGTTGATAAATTCATGATAGTGCAAAGCTACGCTCAATTATAGAAAAATTCAAAAATTATTTTATATCTAGAATACTTGTGAATAAGAACATGTCGGATGTTTCCTTCCGACAGCACGAAAAAAATTAATACAAAATATGTATTATAAATTGATTCGGATGTTTCAGATATAAAATCTACACCATAATTTATACTTTGTTCATTTTGTCTTGACACAAAACGAACCAAAAAGTCAAGACTGCAATAAATTCTTAACATTCGAACTACTTAAAAAAGCTAAAAATCTTGAAACTCGCTTCGCTCAAACAACAAGATTTTCTTAACGCTTTTTTATTTGTTCTCACTAAATTTATTGTAGGTCGTTCGTAATATAATCTATAAAAATTCAAAATTTAAACATCATTAATATTGTTTTGTTTTAAATGGTTTATAAAATCTTAATTTTGCAACATGATTCAGTACACAAAACAAGTGCTTTCAAACGGACTTAAAGTTATTCATCATCATGATACGACTACACCTTTTACTATGGTCAATATTTTATATAATGTTGGTGCTAAACATGAAGATGCACACTTAACTGGTTTTACTCATTTGTTTGAACATTTAATGTTTGGTGGAACAAAATCTTTTCCAAATTTTGATCATCCAATACAACAAGCTGGAGGCAGTAATAATGCATTTACCAATAATGACTATACTAATTACTATGACTTTCTGCCTAAGCAAAATGTTGAAATTGGTTTGTGTTTAGAAGCTGACAGAATGCATCAGTTAGATATTAACGAACGCAGTTTATCTGTACAGCAAAAAGTAGTGATTGAAGAGTTTAAAGAAAATTATCTCAATCAACCGTATGGTAATGCTTGGCATTTGTTAAGACCAATGGTTTATGAAAAGCACAGTTATAGTTGGCCAACTATTGGTAAAAATATTGAACAAATTGAAAACGCAAAACTGAGCGATGTACAACAGTTTTATAAAGACTTTTATCAACCGAACAATGCTATTTTAGTTGTTGGTGGAAATATTGAAGCTACTAATGCGTTTGACTTAGCAGAAAAATGGTTTGGTAATATATCTTTAAATAATATAAGAAAGGTAACGATACAGCATGAAGCAGAACAAACCGAAGCTAGAACTCTAACAGTACACGATGCTGTTCCTTTAAATGCTATTTACTTGGCTTTTAGAATGCCTAAAAGAAAAAATAAGTTATACTATGTTGCAGATATTATTACAGATATTTTATCGACTGGAAGTGCTTCGAGATTGGTACAACAACTGGTAAAGATTGAAAAAGCATTTGTAAGCATTGATGCCTACATTAGTGGAAGTATTGATGAAGGTATGTTTGTTATTCAAGGAAAAGTAGCGAATGATTATGACATAAATAAAGCATACGATTTAATTTGGAAAGAAATAGAAAAGTTACAAGCACATATCATTGAATCTGATGAGTTAAATAAAATAAAAAATAAATTATTAACACATATAAGTTTTTCTGATTATAGTTTAATGAACAGAGTGATTAGTTTGGCTTTTTCTGAATTAATTGATGATATTGATTTGGTAAATAAAGAAACCGAAATCTATTATAACATTACACCAGAAGATATTCAAAACTATGCTACACAATTTTTAACCAAAGCCAAAAGCAATACGCTGTATTATTTAAAAAAATAAAATATGACAATACTACCTACAATACATCCAATTAAAGATATTGTTTTTCCAACACCAAATACTTTTAAATTAAGCAATGGTGTTCCTGTTTTTGTTTTTGGTGGACTACAAAATGAAATCATTAAGATACACTTACAGTTTGATAGTGGTAGATGGCAAGAAAAAACACCTTTAATTGCTGATGCTGTTGCTGCTTTATTTAAAAGTGGAACAGCTAATCAAACATCTTATGAAATAAATAATAGTATAGATGCACTTGGTGTAAGCATGTCTGCTCATGCTGGATACAATACATTTAATATAAATATAAGTTGTTTATGTATTTATGTAGAACAAGCATTGAATCTCTTAGTTACTTGTTTGAATGATATTATTTTTCCTGAAGATGAAATTGACTTATTCCAAAAAAATGCTTTGGCAAGACTTTCTGTTAAGCTTGAAAAAACTGATTTTGTAGCGCAGCAATCGTTTAACGAAGATTTATATGGCAATAAACATCCTTATGGTTACAGTACAACTGCAACTATTATTGAAGCAGTAAATCAAGCAGAATTATTGTCGTATTATCAAGAGCAATTGCATCCTAAACAATTAAAAATTTTTATAGGCGGAAATGTTTCAGACAATACCTTACAATTGCTAGAACAATATTTAGGTAATTGGCAAAAAAATATTCCTGTTACTCCTCAAAATACTTATACTATAAATAGTAGTACGCAATTAAAACACCACATTCATAAAGACAGTAGTGTACAAAGTTCTGTAATTATTGGCAAACATTTGTTTAACAAACAAAATGATGATTATAGCAAATTTGTTTTGCTCAATACTATTTTTGGTGGCTATTTTGGTTCGAGATTGATGAATAATATTAGAGAAGACAAAGGATTAACTTATGGTATTTACTCGATGTTGCAACCTTACAAGTTTGATGGTGTTTGGGCAATTCACACAGACACTAATAAAGAGAACATTAAATTGTGTATTGATGAAATTTATAAAGAATTAAATCGTTTAACACAAGAGAAGATTAGCAATGAAGAAATAGATATGGCTAGAAATTATTTGTTAGGACGATATTTAAAACAAACCGATGGTGCTTTTAATAGTATGGGAACTTATACCAGCTATACTGTAGAAGGTGTTGACATTGATAAATTTTCTTACTTTGTTAACAGTATTGAAGCAACAAATGCAGAAGAGTTGTTGTCTATTGCACAGAAATATTTAACTTTAAACAACTTATATGAAGTGGTGGTTGGATAAACATATTCGTCTATTAATAATTACTATGCTGTTTTCATTAAACAGTTTAGCTCAAGGTATTTTTGAGCCACCAACACTGCGTTGTGTAAGAAATAGCAATAGTGATGTGGTCTTGTCTTGGTTAATTCCTACAAACCGACCATGCTTTCAACAATACGAAATATATTATAGTATCAATAATAGAAATGGAAGTTATAGTTTACTAACTACAGTTACTAATGAATTTCAATCTACTACCACTATTCCAAATCCAGGAAGTGCTATAGACGATGTATATTTTTATATTATTCAAAGAGGTAGTTGTGCTAATCCAAATCCACCAACACCAAGTATTTCTGATACTTTAGATGATATAAAACCACAACCTGCAATTGTATTAAAAGACATTACTGTTGTTTCCGGACAGATGCAAGTGAACTGGTATGGATCTACAAATCCCGAAGTTGTTGGCTATTTAGTATTTAATAGTTTAGATAATTATACAACGCCAGACACAATTTTTGGAAGAACAAATACTTCTTTTACAGATGCATTGATAGATGTAAATACAGATGTGGTAAGTTATAGAATTAGAACTTTAGAATATTGCGAAGATCCATTAGGATATCAAGGTGCTTTGACCAATAAAGATCATCGTTCTTGTTTGCTAAACATTAATACGCCAGATGTTTGTACTAAAACAGTAAGTGTAAATTGGTCGCCTTATTTATACGAAAATGGTACGCCTACCAATTACGAAATTCAGGCAAAGTTTGGTAGTGCAGCTTATGCTACAGTTGGTACAGTTGATAATACTGCCACAAGTTATATTATACAAAACATTCCAGCTCAGACCACTGTATGTGCTAGAGTAAAGGTTAATTTGCCCAATGGTTTTACTGCTTATTCTAATGAACAATGTATTAATTCTGATGTAATAGAAAGCTACGAAGACGATTATATTCGTGCTATAACTATCAATGCAGATAATCATATTGTCATTCAATATATGAAAGACACTTCTGCAACGCCTCCTAAAAAGTTTATACTACAAAGAAGTCCAGATGGCACTACCTTTACTCCAGTTGTAATTACTCCATTTTTTCAAGATAGTACACAAATTGTTTTTGTTGATGGTGCTGCCAATCCGAGTAATAATTCATTTTATTATAGAGTAGTAACTACAGATAATTGTGGTGCAGAACATTATTCTCAAGCTGCCAATACTATTCATCTTACAGTAGAAGAAGACAAAGGCAATACTGGTAATATTGAATGGAACGATTTCTATACCGATAGTGCTCAAATCATTAACTATAGTGTATATACTTATCAAGATAGTATGTTGAGTTTTTTTGGAAGTTATGGCAATAATGTAGAACAAGCTGTTTACGAAGATTTATTTGATTATACTGCAGACAGTATTACTGAAATTTGTTTTATGATTATTGCAGAATACTATAATTTGAATGATGCAACACCAAGACAATTGCTGCGAAATTCGTCGAATATAGTTTGTTTAAAGCCAACACCAAAAATATTTATGCCAAATGCAATTGCTCCACAAGGTGTAAACAAAAGCATTAAACCATTTTTGTATTTAGCAAGTGATACTGGTTATTCATTTAAAATTTTTAATAGATGGCATCAAATGGTGTTTAGTACAAATAATCGTGATGAAGCTTGGTATGGCGACTACAAAGGTGAAGTAGCTCCAATGGATGCATATATCTATTTTATAGAATACCAAGGTGTAGACGGACAGCAATACACTGCAACTGGAACACTACATTTGATTAGGTAGTTACGGCATGATATATTGTCCTGCTATATCTGTTGGTGTATTTAAAACATTAGTTCTGTTAAATGTATTTCCATCAAAAGAGACTTTATAGTACGACCAACCATTGGTACCTGCTCTAAAGTCAGGTACATAGTAATCAGTAGAAATAAGTTGAGCTCCAGATGTAAATGCAGCATTCATATTAGTATAATCTTCTGTTCTAGCTTCATCAGTTCCTGCATCTGCTCTTGTTCTAACTATATATCCTTGATTAACTAATCGTTGTATATCATCATAACTATCTTGACTTCCATCTTTTATTATAAATGCTGCATTCGGACTATCTTCATTGACATACATAAACATTTTTCTGTTTTCTAAATTCGGATGATTTGTTAAATATGCATCATTATGATATGCTATAATTATTATTTTGCCTCGCATTGCTTTTACTGTTGGCCAACCTTCTGTCTCTAATGCTGTTTTTATATTAGGATAGCTTTTTCTTAAATCATCTGGTGTAAATAACAAGTTAGTTCTATCAAAAACACCATTAATTTCTTCATCTACTTTGTTCATTGCAGATTCATCAAATGGTAGTGCTTTTGCAAAAAATGGCAATACATTTCCAATAGAAAAATCTTTCAACTCAACCATAATAAAAATGGGTAAATGTGATGGATGTTGTATGCTCCAGTTTCTAATACCAGCCAAAGCATCTACAAAAGTATAGTAATGTGTATTGTAATCCATATCTGGAATATGAATAATTTTCATGCCTGGCTTTTTAAGTGCGTCGATACCAGAAGCTACTGGCAAACCAACAAGTGCATTGCCTGCTCTATTGTAAAACTTTCCTCCACTTGGATCATTGTAAATATCTAACTCGAAAGTTCTTAAACCTAAATCTAATTGTTCTGTAATTGGTAAGTGCGTATAATCCCATTCATCTGGATTTAAACCTAATGGACTCAAAATTGGTTTTAGTTTTTGTGCAAAATCAAAAAGTTTATCCGTAGTTCTAAGTCTATAACTATTATGACTGCCAATATATTGTATTTGATTAATTGGCAACGCTTCAAATCGTGCATCAGAGTTTACTGCCGTAGTTGCTACTCTTTTATTATCTTCTTCTTTACATGCATTGATTATGAGTAAACAACTCAATGCAAAAAGTATATGTATACTTTTCATACCCACCTTTTGTTAACTAAATATAGGTATAGTTTTTGATAAATGTAAATAAATTGTAAAGTTTATTTCTCTATAAAATAAATTTCTACAGCTAGAACTAAAGTCCTATATCCTTAATACTTTTAGATAGCTATTTGTATAGCGTTCTAACAACAAATGAACTTAGATTCCAGTATTTTGTTTTAATAAGGAGTAAATTAAAATTATCTTCGCACTATGAATATCGGAATTGCGTGTTATCCAACTTATGGCGGAAGTGGTGTGGTGGCTACTGAACTTGGTAAAGCATTAGCTAATAATGGTCATCAAGTACACTTTGTTACTTACAAAGAACCAGCTCGACTCATGGAAACTTTTAACGAAAACATTTACTATCATGAAGTGCGATTAAGAGATTATCCTTTGTTTGATTTTGCACCTTACGAAACTGCTTTGGCTAGTAAATTAGTCGATGTAGCACTCAATGCCAACCTAGATATTTTTCATGTGCATTATGCTATTCCACATGCATCTGCTGCGTATATGGCACGACAAATTTTGCTGACTAAAGGCAAAAGCGTTCCTGTAATTACTACGCTTCATGGAACTGATATAACACTTGTAGGAAAAGATCCAACTTACGAACCAGTTGTAACTTATTCTATCAATAAATCGTGTGGTGTTACAGCTGTTTCTGAAAGTTTAAAACAAGATACACTATCGCTTTTTGAGATTGAAAAAGATATTAAAGTCATTCCAAATTTTATTGATTTTTCTCGATTTAAGAAAACCAATAAAGAGCATTTTAAAAAAGCGATTGCTCCAAACGGTGAAAAAATTGTAGTGCATACTTCTAACTTTAGAAAAGTAAAAAGAGTAGATGATGTTGTAAAAGTGTATTGTAAAATCGTAGAACAAATTCCAGCTAAATTATTATTAATTGGTGATGGACCAGAACGACAAAACATAGAGCTTTTAGTACGACAAAATTGTAATATTAACGATGTACGATTTTTAGGCAAGCAAGATGCAGTAGAAGAATTGTTAGCAGTTGCCGATTTGTTTTTAATGCCATCTGCAAGTGAAAGCTTTGGTTTGGCTGCACTAGAAGCTATGGCTTGCGAAGTGCCAGTTGTGTCATCAAATGCTGGTGGAATTGCTGAAGTTAATATAGATGGAAAAACTGGTTTTGTTTGTGATATTGGTGATGTAGATGCAATGGCACAAAAGTCGATAGAGTTATTAAGCAATGATGAGCTACTACAACAGTTTAGAAAGAATGCCTATCAACAAGCTAAAAAATTTAGCATAGAAAAAATAGTACCTATGTACGAAGATTGCTATCAATCTGTTTTACTAGAAGGAAATTGTAGTTAGAACAAACTAAATTATAGCTAAAAATTCTATATAATTAACTCATACTAATCATTATTACAAAATTTTTGAGATACGAAAAAATTGAAGTTATCTCAAAACTATAAACCACAAAAAAGATAGATTACTTCGCTACTTTCATTCGCTCGTAAAGACGCGTCTTTTTATTAATTACTATATTATTAATACTAAAGTTATTTATGTTTAAGCATTAATAATTTGTCACGATATAAAAAACTATCACCGAAGTATAATAAAGGAGTTCATAGATTCCTTCTTTCGAAGGAATGACGCTTTATGTTGATTTAGCTATAAAATACGAACCAAACAATATTCTTGAATAAATAAAAAATGGTCGGTAAAAAAACCGACCATTATAATTTAGATGTTTTGCTTCGCTAAAGATGACCAATACTACACTTTATTTTCTTCTTGTGTAATGTTTTCTATTTGTTGTTCTACTTTCTTTTCTTCTGCTATTAATTCTTTCTCTGTAGTTGGAATTATATCTTCTTCTTCAAAAGGTCGCTTGCCAATTAAATTTTCTAGGTCTGCTTTAAATAATATTTCTTTTTCTAATAATCTTCTTGCTAATAAATCTAATTCTGTTCTTTTTTCTGTAAGTAGTTTTTTAGTTCTTTCGTACATTTCATTAATCATCTTACGAACTTGTTGGTCTATCTCTCTAGAAGTTTCTTCGGAATATGGCTTAGTAAATGGATTGTCGTTTTGTGGATCGTAAAAAGAAACATTGCCTATGGTATCGTTCATACCATAAACAGTTACCATAGCATAACACAATTGCGTAATGCGTTGTAAGTCGTTTTGTGCACCAGTAGATATTTTGCCAAATACAATTTCTTCGGCAGCTCGTCCACCAAGTGTCATACAAATCTCGTCGTATAGTTGCTCTGTTCTATATAAATATTGTTCTTTTGGTAAATATTGAGCATAACCTAATGCTGCAATTCCTCTTGGAATAATAGTTACTTTTAATAAAGGATGTGCGTGTTCTAAATACCAACCACAAATAGCGTGACCAGCTTCGTGAAATGCAATAATTTCTTTTTCTTGTGGTGAAATGATTTTGTTCTTCTTCTCTAATCCACCAATAGAACGATCTATAGCATTATGAAAATCGTCTAAATCGACTGCTGTTTTATTTTTTCTAGCAGCAATTAAAGCCGCTTCATTACATACATTGGCAATTTCTGCTCCAGCAAATCCTGGTGTTAAAGCTGCTAATTTATCAGCAGTAACATCGCTAGCCAAAGAAGTTAATATTTTTAAATGCACTTTAAAGATTTGCTCTCTACCTTTTTGATCTGGTTTATCAATAGAAATTTGTCTATCAAATCTTCCAGGTCTTAATAAAGCAGCATCTAATACATCTGGTCTGTTGGTTGCAGCTAAAAGAATAATGCCTTTATCGCCAGCAAAACCGTCCATTTCTACTAGTAACTGATTGAGTGTATTTTCTCTTTCGTCATTACTTTGCATCATGTTTTTGCCTCTAGCTCTACCTACTGCATCAATCTCATCGATAAAAATAATACAAGGTGCTTTTTCTCTTGCTTGTTTAAATAAATCTCTTACTCTTGATGCTCCAACACCTACAAACATCTCTACGAAATCGGAACCAGAGATAGAAAAGAATGGCACTTGAGCTTCGCCAGCAACTGCTTTTGCTAATAAAGTTTTACCAGTTCCTGGAGGACCAACAAGCAGTGCTCCTTTTGGAATCTTAGCTCCAAGTGTTGTATATTTCTTTGGATTTTTAAGAAAGTCGACAATTTCTTTAACTTCTTCTTTCGCTTCATCTAGTCCTGCAACATCATCAAAAGTGATGGTTACTTTGGTATCTTTATCGTGTAGTGCTGCTTTAGATCTTCCGATATTAAAAATTTGACCACCAGCACCAGGCATTCCACCAGTTGCTCTACGCATTAAGAAAAACCAAATTGCTACAATAATTAATAGTGGCGAATACATTAGAAAAATATCAAAGAAACTTTTTCTGTTTTCATTTTTTACTAGCACCATTTCTTCTAATGGTTTGCCTTCTTGTAGTTTGTCGAGTTTACTTTTAAATGCATCTACCGAAGTTAGCTGAAACTTATAGTGTGGTCCTAAATTAGCATTTCCAAACTTTGTATCTTTAACTTCTGCATATTGTTTTTTTGCAAGTGAATCTTCTTTAATAAAAACTTCTACTTCGTTTTGGTTAACGATAAGTATTTTTTGAACATCGTTACTTGGTAAATATTCTAAGAAAAATTGATCTTCGGTAATCTCTCCAATTTTGGTATTCATAGACAACATTTGTGTTGCTAGAAGTACTACTATTAAAATTCCAAAAATCCAATAACCATTAAAACCACCTTTTTTGTTCTTTTTATTATTGTTGTTATTATCATTTTCTGGGTTAAAATCCATTAGTTGTATATTTATTTTTTAATTATAATCTATTCTTTCTGCATCTTGCCATAGGTCTTCTAATTGATACAGTTCTCTTTTTTCTTCTATAAAAACATGTATAATTACTTCACCAAAATCAATCAAACACCATTCGCCATTTTGTTTGCCTTCTGTATGCAGTGCATTGGTTTGATATTGCGTTTTCATTTCCTGCTCTACATAGTCAATCATAGCTCTGGTTTGCGTAGTACTTGTTCCATGGCAAATGATATAGAAATCTGCAATTGCTTCTGGAATTTGTCTTAAATCTAAGCTAACAATTTCGTTGGCTTTTTTATCTTGCAAAAGTGTTACTAAAGTATTATTTAGCATTTCACTTTCTGTGATTGATGATTTGTTTTGCTTTCTTTTTATTTCCAATTACTTCTTATTAACTTTCCAAAAATAATCATTTTGGCATTATTTATTTATAAAACCAAATTTACAGGCAAAAGTTTAATTCATTTGCAACAAATTGATAGTACTAATACCTATGCAAAAGAATTACTAGCAAAAACTACTCCAAAAAATGGAACTGTAATTTTGGCAGATGAACAGTTAAATGGAAGAGGACAAGGGACTAATATTTGGAAGAGTGAAGCTAGAAAAAATATAACGGCAAGTATTATTTATTTTCCTGATAAATTATTGGCAATAAATCATTTTATGCTAAATATGAAAGTTGCTCTTGCTGTAGTGGCAACGCTTAAACAATATTTAAATAATCAACTAATTCAAATAAAATGGCCGAATGATATTTATGTTGATGAAAAAAAAATTGCTGGTATTTTAATTGAGAATACGATTAGTGGTCAATTTATTACTAAGTCTGTTATTGGAATTGGTTTAAATGTAAATCAGACTCATTTTCTTGATTTGACATTGGCTACTAGTATGCAAATAGTAGAAAAAACTAGCTTTGATTTAAACACTGTTTTGCAAACACTTTTAGTGCACATTGAAAATTGGTATATGAGTGATTATAGTAAACCTGAACTTCAAAAAAAATATGAATTTAATTTATATTTAAAAAATATTACTCATAGTTTTATGTATAAAGAATCTATAATCAATGGAAAAATTATTGGTGTAAATGAACACGGTCAGTTATTAATTGAAACAACGAATGGCATTGAAGCATTTAATCAAAGAGAGATTAGTTTTGGGTTGAGTAGATAACTATTCAAATTTTACTATTAAAAACTTCTTTTAATTACTTTAAGCATTTCTGTTGGTGTTTTAATAAAGTATATACCATCAGTTAACCAACTTAAATCTGCTTGACAATTATTGTTGTTGTAATTTATGTTTACTGAACTAGTAACTTCTTGCCCTAAACTAGAAAATATTTGAATTTTTTGATTATTTAATCCAGCAATATAAACTATATCGTTTGTTGGATTTGGATAAACGGCAATAATGCTATTGTTGTTTTCAACTACTACATATTGAATATCTGAATAAGTAAATGAGCCATCAACATCTACTTGTTTTAGTCTATAATAATTATAACCATTTGTTAGTTGACTATCAAAAGTTGTATACGAACTTATTTCAGATGAATTGCCTTGTCCGTTTACTGTTGTTAATGATGTCCAATGTTGTGCATCGGTAGATTCTTCAACAATAAAATAGTCGTTATTAATTTCAGTGGCAGTACTCCAATCAATTTCTACTTGATGATTGTCTACTAGTACAACATTAAAAGCAAGTAGTTCTATAGGTAGTACCGCAATATGTTCACCTAACTGAAAATCGCTAAAAGAACTTACATTGGTAATTTCAACACTGTTTGCTGTTTTTGTTCCAATAGAAGGATAAGTCCATGTTCCTGCATCGTATTTAGCACATTCTAAAAAATTCCAATCAACACTAGTATCTATATCAGATGAAAGAAAATTAAACGATGCATTGTAGTTATCAAAAACAATTCCATTATTGCTTAATGTCCAATTTCTGTTTACGCTTCTTGTTGCATCTAACACAGAACTATCTATTGCAGAATGATTTGATGCAATAGTAGATGCCGTTATTGTTCCTGCATTACTTACTGTATTAAACAACACACTTGCTGGTGTATAATGCGTTTCTGTAGCATCACCAACTTCAAAATTAGCACTTACATTACTGCCTGTTGAAATTGTTTTTTGTAGTTTTCCAAATATATGTCCTAAAGTACGATTAACAGTACTTCCTGTATTCATCACTACTCTGTTGTTTGATGTATTGATTACGCCTTTCAAAAGCGTGAGCACAGTATTAATATTTGCATTAACAGTTCCACTTAAATCAATTCCGTTTTTATTATTAATAATTAAATTATTAAATACAGTAGTATTATTTCCAATTATATTTTGATTAACATAACCATTAAAAGTAACACTTCCTGTGCCAGCAGTAAAATTACTATTGTTTTTCCAGTTGCCTTGAATAGCTATATCTAAATTATTTGCATTAAGCGTTCCACCATTTATATCAATATTATTAATAACATTTAAGTTATTACTAACTAGTCTAGCTGTTGGATTATTTGTAGTATTAACAACTAAGTTATAAATTGGATTAATCGTATTTATTTTTATATTTTGATTGATTGGCGTTGATGCATCACCAATTTGAAGTGTGCCACCAGAAATAGTAGCATTATCTGATTTATTCCAATAGTCTGATGCATTTGAAGATGCTTTTCTAATGATAATAGTACCACCAGTCATTGTAAAAGGCACATTCGGATTAATTTCAAAAGGAGCTCTACTTGTACTAGTAGATCCAACAGCATTAACAATAACAGTACCACCATATTGCTTATAAGTACTCGATGAAATATCACTATATGGACGCAAGCATCCTGCAATTTTTAGTGTGCCATCTTCTATAGTAAGCACACCACCATTCCACTGAATTATACTATTATTAGAATTTGTACCAACATTTATAGTACCAGCAGTAAGTGTAATTCTTCCAGCATTATACCAATTATCGCTACCTAAATTTACATTTATAGTACCACCATTGTTCCAAACTCCTTCATCAGCAACTAAATCAGCACCACCATTATTGGTAAATGGAAAAATGGTAGAAGTACTTGATAGTTTGAATGTACCACTTTCTATTATTAATGGATTGGTAGTTGCATTTAATGTAATTAAAGCGGTGGCTTCTAAAATATTATTTACATTGTTTTTTGATACTTTCAGAACATAAAAATTGCTTGTAGCATTTCCACTAATTTCTTGATAGTTGGATGTAGATGCAAAATCAACAGTATCGATACCAGCATTAAATGTGCCATTGTTTATCCAATCGCCATAAACAGACAAAGCATATTTGTTTGTGTTACTCATAGATAAAGAAGCACCTGTATCGATAGTAATATTGCCACAAACAGCACCTATATTATCAATAAACGGTTGATTGCTTGGTGCAGCAGGAATAATTACATTATCTGTTGAAGTAGGAACAGTACTCGTTGCCCAATTACTTGGATCAAACCAATCAGTAGAAACAGTGCCTGTCCAATTTATGCCAACGCAATTTAAATCGCCAGGCGTTTTTACAATAGCATAAGTTCTTCTTCCTTCGTATGTACCAGTAATTGCACTTATAGCGTAATACTCATTATTAACTGTACTTTGACCTGTTAGTATTGCAGAAGTACCATAATAGCTGATATTACTAGTAACTTCTTCCATATACCTTGCACCTAGTTTATATATTTTATATGCTGTAGCTCCATTAACTGCACTCCAACGAAAGGTAACTGTATCATTACAAACCTTAGTAATTCTAAAATTATCTACTGACTTTCCTATATAATTAATATCACTCTCGGAAATCAAACTGCCTCTTTTTATTCTGAATTTTATAGTTTGAATACCACTTACTGTAGGTGCTACCCAAGCATAACTTCTAGTCAGTGAATCAATATTCAATGCTGCTGTTGTCCAACTACCACCATTTAACTGATACTCTATAGAAAAAGGATCATCATTACCATAACTATCCCATTTTAACTGATAAGTTTCATTACTTACTAAGCGTTCATTTTTTAGTGGAAACATAAACTGTAGCTCATCATGAAGAAATTCGTAGCTAAGAAAATAAGTTTGTGGACCAGAAGGCACATTAAATCCATTGACTTCTATTGTCCAATTTCCAGCAACAGGATTATCTACTGTAACTTGTTCTATGGTGTTTAAATTATCAACTCCACGAACTGCAGGTGTATTTAGTTTTGTATCTGAAGATGGTAAACTAACATCAAGTACCCAAGGATTATATGCTGTACTACTAGGATCTTTTACTACTAAATTTAAATCGTTTACAATAGCTGGATTTGCATTAAGTGCAGCAGGAACATCTGGCCAAACAATCATTACTCTTAATTGTTTGGTATTGTTTGGTACACTAATAGTATGTGAATTGGTATTGCTATTTGCTACACTTGCATTTAAAAACTGATAATTAGTCATTACGCTATATGCTCTTCGCACATTAATGCGTCCGTAACCCGTTTTAAAATCTGGTCCTAGATTGTCTATATCGTCAGCAGTATTAAAAACAATAGCTCGTAGTAGTGATGATGCTGGTTCAATTCCACCATTTTGAGATTTATATGCTTGTGTAAGCATAGCAAAGATTCCAGCAGCTTTAGGTGCCGCAAAAGAAGTTCCTCCACCACCTTCTATTACCACTTGTGGTGCAATTCTACCATCGTACATTGGTCCTTTAGAACTAAACGCTGGTTGTATATCGCTAGACAATAATGAGCCAATCGCCAACATATTTTTGCTCATTTTGGCTGCACCAGTTATGTTTCCCCAGTTGGCTATATCGTATGGAGCATAACCAGTAGCAGTACCATCATTACCAGCAGAATAGAAAACAGCACATTGTGGAATAGAGGACAATAATATATCATGATTTCTTGCTTGTGAATTATATCCACCAGAAACACCATAACCATAAGAGTGATTGGTATATAACAAATTATGACTACTATATAATGCAGCATAATTGGTGCTTCCTGTAGTACTTAATATTGTAGCTCCCCAAGATTGATTGCGATTGGTAGGATCCCAGTTGCCTGCTCCACCTAAATTTTCCATTACACCAACTTTATGGTCGCTATAACCAGACCCAAGTTCTAAAGTGACTCTTCCTTTTGCATCAATTTCTGTATCTAAAGCTCCTCCTTCTCCAATAGCTATAACTACACCTTCACCGTTATAATTTAATCCGTTATATCCAGTATTTAAATAATTAGATCTGCCAGATGCATTTCTAAAATCAAGTCCTTCTAAAATAGGTTCTGGAGAAACTGCATCGATATATTGAATAAAAGGCAATGCTACTAATTCATTCAATCGATTTGGTAGAATACTAATATTTATTTGAGTAGTTAATGTATCAAATAAAAGTACTTCTATGTTTTTTTCTTTTAGTGTTTGTAAGATGTCATTGAAATTTAATCCTACATAATAATTCAATATAAGTTGTGCTTTGCCATTTTGAATAGCATGTTTTGGAATTCCTTTTGAGAAGATAGACTGTTCTAATTTAAAACGACTATCAATAGGTATAATTGCTCTTATTTGATTTTCTATTTGTTGTAGATTAAAGTTTTCATCTATAATAGCAAAATAGGCATTGCCAGGTAAGTAATCTGTTAATTTAAGTCCTTGTAATTCCCATTCTTTTTTTTGTGTAGTAGATGGAATATTATAGAATTGTAATAGTTTAAAGTATTTGGACTGAAATGATTTTTCTAATTTCTTATTAATGATAGCATCTTCCTTTTCTGTTGTATTAGGAATAAACACACCTGTAGTAATACCAATTTCATATTTATTAGTCTGTGCTGTAGTACAAAAAACAAATAAGAAAATTAGTAATAAAACAGCCAGTAGTCGTTTGTTCTTGTTTATTACCATTTTAGATACACTATAGTAAACACCAAATCAATTAATTAAGTTTATTACTCTGAAATAAATTCGATACAAAGATACATCAAATAATACAAAAAAGATTTAATTATATAGCCCTTAGCTTATTGGACAATTATATTATAAAAAAGCACCTATTAAATAGGTGCTTTTTGTGGTCCCACATGGGCTCGAACCATGGACCCCCTGATTATGAGTCAGGTGCTCTAACCAGCTGAGCTATAGGACCTGAACTTAACGCTCTAATGGTTGGCAAAAATACAATATTATTTCTATTTGAAAAATCTTCTTGTATTAAATTATCTATTACTTAAAATTCATACACACTGTACAAAACTGTTTCTCCAACTGCTTGTAGTGTTGCTGTACTAATAATATCTATATTATCGGTTTGTTTGTGCCAATGTGAAGCAAAACCACTTTCGGTTGCTGTAGTTCTATTGATTATATCTATTGTTGGTATTCCTGCTAGTGTATTTATATAATAATGGTCGTCTGTTATTGCTGCACTTTGTTGTTTTAGAAAATAGTTGCTATATCCTAGTAGCGTTGCATTGTGCCATACTTGTTTTAAAAAACTTGGTGCGTATTGCATAGAAATACCTTCGTATGGAAAAGTTGCTCCTTTTGCTCCAACCATATCTAACAAAATACCTGCTTCTGCTTGGTAATTTGCATTGTGTGGATTTTTACACCAATACTGTGTACCTAAGCAATAATCATCTTCTACATTTGGATTATAATTGTATTGTGGTTGACCATAATCTTCTACATCAAAGAAAATAATATCAACACCTATTTCTGGATTTTTTGCTTGTAGTTGTCTAGCAATTTCTAGTAAAATGGCTACACCACTAGCACCATCATCTGCACCATCGTTATGTTGTTGTTGTATGGCTTTGTCTTCTTCTTGATCCATAAAAGGTCGAGTGTCCCAATGAGCACATAATAAAATTCTTCGTTCTACATTTGGATTATAGCTACCAATAATATTGTAGCACGGTACTGTTTGTCCGTTATAGACTATTAAATTGGCTTGTTGAATGATAGTTGTTGCTCCATAGCTTTGCAATTTCTCTTTTAAGTATAAAGCACATTTTGCTTGAGCTGGTGTGTTAGGAATTCTTGCACCAAAGGTAACTTGTTCTTGTATAAAACGATAGCACGAATCGGCAGAAAAATTTGGTCGTTCTACTGTTGTTGCTGTTTGCTCTGCTTCAGTTTGTTTTGGCTTTAATTTGCAAGACAAAATAAATATAGAATAAATTAATATAATTATAATTTTACGATTTAATTTCATAGGAAGTTCCTTCTTTTCCATCTTTTAATTCAATGTTTGCACTTTTTAATGCATCTCTAATTTTATCGCTGGTTGCCCAATCTTTAGTAGTTCTTGCAGTATTTCTAATGTCTATTACTAAGTCCATTACTTTATCTAATGCCTCATTGTTTTGACTGTTGGATTCTGCTTGTAATCCTAATACATCAAATAAAAATTCTGGATATATTTTTTGTAATAAATTATAAGTATCAACAGAAATATTGTTGGCTAATTTTCCATTGTTGTAGTATGTATTAATATGCGTAGCCAAGTTTAATAAATTAGCTACTGTTTTTGCTGTATTAAAATCATCGTCCATATTGGTTTTACAACTTAAACATAGTTGATGAATTGCTTCGTCTATATCTACTGCTGGTTTTAACTCGCCTTCTTGTTTAATTTCTTGTAAGAACTGTGCTGCATTTAATAGCTTTCTTAAATTCTTTTCGGCATCTTGCAGTGCTTTAATGCTAATGTCTAACTCGCTAGAATAATGTGATTGTAGAAACAACAAACGGATAGTCATTGGTGAATAGCCTTTATCTAATAAATGATGATTGCCTTCTATCATTTCTAAAGGTAAAATAGAGTTGCCTAAAGACTTACTCATTTTTTGTCCGTTGAAGTTAAGCATATTGCTATGCATCCAATATTTAACTGGTTGTGTACCACAAGCACCTACATTTTGAGCAATTTCGCATTCGTGATGTGGAAATTTTAAGTCCATTCCTCCACCATGAATATCAAATTGTTTACCTAGATATTTGGTACTCATTACAGAACATTCTAAATGCCAACCAGGAAAGCCATCGCCCCAAGGAGAATTCCATCGCATAATATGTTCGTCTGATGCCTTTTTCCAAAGTGCAAAATCGATGCTGTTTTTCTTTTCTTCTTGTCCGTCTAAATCTCTATACCCTTCTTCTGCTTCGTCTATATTTCTACCAGACAGTATACCATACTTGTATTTTTCGTTGTATTTTTTTACATCGAAGTAAACTGAGCCATTAACTTCGTAAGCAAAACCATTATTGATTAATTGCTTTGCCATATCAATTTGTTCTACAATATGACCTGTTGCTGTTGGCTCGATGGTTGGCTCTTTCATATTGAACAATCTACATACATCATGAAAACTGAGTGTATATTTTTGAACAATTTCCATTGGTTCTAACTGTTCTAATTTAGCTTGAGCTTCCATTCTGTTAACACCTTCGCCTGCTTCATTAGTAAGATGTCCTGCATCGGTGATATTTCTAACATACCTTACTTTATAGCCAAGATATTTTAGATAGCGATATACGACATCGAATGCTATAAATGTTCTTACATTGCCTAAGTGCAAGTAATTATATACTGTTGGTCCGCAAACATACAATCCAACAAATGGTGGATGTAATGGTTCGAAAATTTCTTTTTGTCTGGTAAGTGTGTTATATATATGTAGCGTTGACATGGAACAAAAGTAATATTTAGTATTGAGTATATAGTAGTGAGTAGTGATATTTTTTTAGCAGACTTTTTGCATAAGGGATAGAACGGAAAGCCCACAGCGAAGTTGTAAACGAGCGAGGACTTGTAGTGATAGCCCGACCGAAGGTTATGCCATAAAGAAACATCAAGTGATAACACTTGATGTGGCGTGAAAAGTTAGTCAATAGTCATTGAGTTATTAGAAGTTTGTATTTGAAAGGCAATATATTTTATTGTTCTGCCGTCTTTGAGATGCATTTTTTCGTAGTGTGTTTGAATGTTGTATAGTTCTTCATTTTTATTCATGGCGTAAACATCTGGATAGTCTTTTAGTATTTTGCTCGGAACTGTTTGTAGCACTTCTTTGGTGTATTCGTATAGAATATCGCTATCGGTTTTTAGGTGAATAATGCCATCTTTTTTTAAGAACTGCTGATATACTTTTAGAAATTTTTTTGAGGTGAGTCGTTTTTTATGTTTTGATTTTTTTGGAAATGGATCGGCAAAGGTTATCCAAATTTCGTCAATTTCATCTTTCTCAAAATAATTGGTAAGTAAATCAATTTGGTCTCTGATGAATGCTACATTTTGTATTTTTTCGTCTTCTGCTTTTCTTGCTGCTGTATAAATTCTATTGCCTTTAATATCGACTCCAATAAAGTTTTTATTAGGAAATAGTTGAGCCATTGCTAAAGCATAATCGCCTTTTCCACAAGCCAATTCTACTACAATTGGATTGTTGTTTTTGAAAAAATTGGTTTGCCATGCATTTTTGTAATGTGGATTTTTATCGAGCACATGATGCATTTCATTAATTGCAGCGTATTTGAATAGTTTGTTTTTCACTAAAAAAATTTGCTACAAAAGTAATATTTTGTTGTTGATTAGCAATTATACCTTGTGAATTGCCTCTGCTGTTGTTGTATATTTTAATATGTTTTGTATTGTTTTTTCGTTAGGTTTTCCTTCTAATTTAGAAGCTTTTATTTGATTGAAAACTTTTTGAAACGCATTAAATTCTGCTTGTAATGCTTTGTTGTTTGTTAGTGCTTCTTGCAATAAACTGTTCTCTTTATCAGTAATTTCGTTGTATAGTTTTTTGGTAAAGAGTAGTGTAAAATCTAATTCCATATAATTGTTTTATTACTGTAACGAAGAACGAATTAATTTATTGTGTAATGTGTGATTTTTTTATGAAGAAATCTTAGTTTTTAATTTCAAAATGTTACCTTTTTCTTTTGTCTTGATACAAAAGAAACAAAAAATCAAGACTGCAATAAATTCTTAACGCTCGAACTGCTTAAAAAAGTTAAAAATCTTGAAACTCGCTCCGCTCAAACAGCAAGATTTTCTTTACACTTTTTTATTTGTTCTCTCTAAATTTATTGTAGGTCATTTTGAGTTACCTGCTCAACATTTTAAAAAAACGAATTATTTTATATAAACTTCGTAAAAGATTATATTATTAATTTCCACCTGTGCCTTTAAATTGATCGTCTTTAAATTTAAAGAGTACATTAAAAGTAGTTAGTGAACCATAAATTCTTGTAATGTATTGTTGTAATTCTACTTTTTCATCGTCTTGTAAGTTACTGGCGTTTATTTTTTGTTCCATTACTCTTAATCTATCTCTTACCATTACAATTTTATGAAAAAATGTTTCGATTGGAATTTCTTTAGCTTGTAGTGAATCATCTGCTGGTTGCATTACTAAATTTCCTTTTAACCATTTGTCTCCTATCTTTACATCTTCAATTGGTTCTGTTAATGGTGCAATTAATTTTTCTAAAGTAGAAGTAATGGTATCAAAACTAATTGAATTTTCATCTTTTTCTATGAGTTCTATTACGGTTAATCCATCAAAAGATTTACTGATTTCTTTTTCACTATCTCCATAAAAATATATGTTATAAGTATACTCATCACTGTCATCAATAATTACACCTTTTCCAAAACTTGGATGATTAATTTTTGTACCTATACTATATGCTTTCATAAACTATTTTTTTGCTAAAATATAAAACTATTTGAAATTGATAGTTACCTAATACTAATTGATATAAAATTTATACTATGAATTTCTACTGTCTTCGCCCCAACGCAATTTTTCTCTTAATGTTTTTAGATATGAATTTTCTGGTAATCGGATAAGTTTAAACGAAAAATCTGCTTTTTTAACAGCTATTTGCATATTGCTTGTTAGTGTTTGAAACCTTGAATCAATAGAACATAAAAAAGAATTGGCTCTTCCTTCTACTTCGAATGATAAAATATTATTGTCTGGAATAATTAATGGTCGAGCATTTAAATTATGTGGTGCAACTGGTGTTATTACAAATGTATTGACTGATGGAAATAAAATTGGTCCTCCACAACTTAAAGAATATGCTGTAGAGCCAGTTGGTGTTGCTACGATTAAACCATCTGCCCAATAAGAATTTAAAAATGCACCATTCAAATAAACATGTATTACAATCATCGATGCAGAATCTCTTTTGTGAATGGTAAATTCATTCAATCCGAAATTGAGTTCGCCAAAAATATTTTGGTCTGTAACTACAGAAAGCAGTGTTCTTTCTTCTGTAGTATAACTATTTTCTACTATTGATTGTACTAATTGCTTGATTTCTTCCTTGTGAATATCTGCCAAGAAACCCAATCGTCCCATATTAATTCCTGCAACTGGTATATTTTTATTTCTAATAAATTGAATGGTATCGAGTATTGTTCCATCGCCACCTAAAGCAATGAGTAAATCTAGCGAGCCAATGTCTTTATATCCATTAAAAGCCCAATAAGATTTATATTTTTTAGGAATTTGTTGTTGGTATTTGCTATAAAAAACAGCATCTATTTTATGTTTTTCAAGTTCATTAACCAAGTGTTCCAAATAGCTTTGGTGTTCTGGTTTAAAAACTCTGCCATAAATTCCAACGGTCATAATGCTTGTATGAAATGTAAATATAATCTATTTTCAAGATTTCGGTTAAAGCTGTACTCAAATCGCACTACAGAGAAGTTGAAAGTAATTAAATCAATTCCTGCACCAAATCCAAAAATCCATTTGTTTTTTAGTTGATTGGTTGCTTCGAATTGATTGTCCCAAACATATGCAGCATCAAAGTATGTTTTTATTACTAAGTTAATAGGCAAATAAGCCATTGCTTTATTAATAATGGCCTTGTTTTTAAATTTTTTGGCATTGATAAATTTAAAATCGACTGCTTTAAATCGTTGTTCGGTTTTAAATAACAAGTAATGCTGACCATCGAGTACATTTAACTCATAACCTCGTACCAAATTATCGCCATAACCTAATGATTTTACTGATTGTAAGTTGTACGGTTGTTTATCTTTAAAGGAAATTAAAAACTTTCCGTAATTGGCAACACTAAACCTTTTGTGTTTTTCCCATTCATTGTATTTACTCAGTCGAAAATAGATGTTGGTCATTTTAACATCTTTCATAAAACCCAAACCATAGTTTTGAATGCCAAATTGTAATAACCAACCATCTGTTGGATATGCTTTTACATTTCTATGGTCTGCTACAAAGTTGTATGCAATTTTAAAGTAATGCTGATTATTCTTATCATTAATAAAATAATTTGGATTAGCATGAATTACAGAATCTGATACTTTGGTATAACCATAACCTGCAGTTAAAATATGATTGGTGTATTTATCTTGATTGAAAAATATTGATGGTTCGAATTTAATATTGGTATTGTGAAAAGTTTTAGAGATGGTAAGATATTGTAGTTCATCGTTGCGAGTAGTATAAGCAGTTCTTCTACTACGCATCATCATAAAATCGGTCATTAAGCCAAGCTTAGGTTTATTTTTAAAATATGGTAAGAAGTAAGTAAAATCTAGCATTTGAGCAAAACCATAACTAAAAGCAACTGTTACAAAATCATTTCGTCCAGAAGTATTGCTCCAGTTTACACGCAAACCATATTGCAATCGTCCGAAGTCGTGATTGTATAATTTCCACCACTCATTGACATTTCTATCTGCAAATTTTATGATTGGAACAGGAATAGCTGTCCACTTTTTATCATATGCTTTAATGACTAAATCTAAACTATCGTTTTCCCAATTTTTGATGTTAAAATTTACATCTTTAAATAGTTTAAAATTATATATTTCTAGTCTGTTTGATAAAATAGTAGAATCTAAATCTTTAGCTAAAACTTTATCACCTTCTTTTAAAGACATTTTATTTAGGATAATATAGTCTTTAGTTCTTTTATTTTCTTCTACGCTAATATTTCTAATGGTAATATAATTGCTTGAGTCTGTTTGTGCAAACAAATTATACATTGTAATAAACAAAAATATTAGTAGTAGTCCTCTCACAGTACAAAGAAAACAGATTTTATATAGATATTATTGTTAATTTGTAAACAAAGTGTACATTTTAGTAGATACAATATTGTAACTACTAGACTTTTTTAATTTACAAATGGATCTGACCACTTTTTGTTGGTATAAATATCTTTTCCAGAAAGTGTTTTCATAAAAGCCGTTACCGCATCTCTTTCTGCTTGTGTTAATGCTAAATTTTGTGGCATTCCATTTGGCATTAATCTACTATCTATGTTGCTATTTATACTTTCTATTTGATTGTAATGATCTAAAACTAAATTAAAATTGACTAAACCAGTATGCATTAAAGGTGCATTAAGTAATCCATTAGTATTAAAAATATCTCTTAAACTTGGAGATCTTACTATGCTTAAGTCTTGAGCATTTCCTTCAATCATGCTAATTAAACCATTGTTTTTTGAGTTAGGCACAATATCAAACTCTGGTGCGTTATGACATTCATTACAACCTAAACCACCACCAATTCTAATACCATTGGCATCAAAAACTGGTACTGTTAAAAACAAATGCTTCCCTTGATTTTCTAATGGTGTAAAATTTGGAAATGGTTCTAAATCAGTACTTACTTGATTTCTTCCCATATCATACTTTGCATCAAACGACTGAATACTTCTTACAAACTGAGCCAATGCGTTTTGCATTCTTGGTTCTGTAACTGTAGTATCTCCATAAACCATTTTAAACAAAACTTTATAGTATGGTAGCTGTGCTAATTTTACTAGCAAATCATTAAAAGATGGATCGCCATTAACACCACTAAAACCCATTTCGTTATGAGATTTAGTTGGAAATGTTGCTTGATTTTCAGCAGAAAAAGCTCTTTCATCCCAAAAGAAATGAAAATCTGCTCCAAAACTTGCATTTACAATACGCATAGAGTGTCTTGGTGTTGTACCATTAGCACCATTTGATTGCACCAAAGTATCACCAAACGCTGCTGATTGTATATGACATGAAGCACAAGAAACTGTATTGTTTGATGATAAGTTTTTATCGTAAAATAATACTCTACCTAAAGTAGCACCAAAATCATTAATGTTATTGCCATTAAAAGTGTTGTTCTTTGCTATATAACTTGGCACTGTTTGATTGGCATAATTATCGAATTTATTTAAGCTGATATTTGAGCCAAAGTACGACTGAATTAATTGGTCTTCGTCAGTCATCGTATTTTCTTCTTTTTGACAAGCACTTGCTACAAGCGACATCAAGAAAACTAAAATTAAACTGTATTTATTTACCATACAATATGTGTTTTTTTAAAAGACTCATCAAATATAATTTAGTTGCAAAGTCATTATCATCATAACATTATTTAAACCAATATGCTAGTGCCAATACTTGAGCAATAACACCTACAAAAATGCCTAAGGATATTTGTCTTGGTGTATGTGCTTTTAAAAATAGTCTAGAAGTAGCTACTAATCCTACTGCTATTATGGCTATTGGCAACCACCAATTTATTGTAGGATTGGTGTACAATACTAACATCGTGACATAAATTAATAAACCAGCTATGGCAATCATATGCAAACTAATTTTGGTAAACACATTAATTACAAAAGCCAGTAAAATACTTATCACAGTTCCTAGCATAAACCAAGTAAAAATCATTGGATAACCAGATTTTTTGATGGCTAAAAATCCCCATACATAAAAAACTATTGTTGCTATAAGTGGAATAATTCTTTCTTTATGTGTATCCATATTTAAGCTAGCAATTAAATCTAACTTTCGCATAATTAATATAGCAATAAATGGCATAAAAAAAGTATGATATGCTACTAGTATAATTACCATTTTTTTGCTGAATGCTGTAAATAAAAATGGAGACGCCAACATCAACAATAGAATAGCATATGTTGGTATTAGTAATGGATGAAATACAAGTGATGCTATGTTGGCTATTGTTTTAATGGATGCAAAGTAAATGTAAAAAAGTCGAGTTTTTCAATATTTTTGGTTAAATTAGTTCTATGCTTCAACGAATTGCTCTTTTTTTATTAGTGTGTATTTTATTTTCATCCTGTACTTTTATAAAACACAAGCAAATGAAAAATAATGGTCAGATAGATAAAGTTGAGTATAGATATGATGACAGTTCTATTCCACCAGAATATCATAGAAGCTATATAATAAGTGTTACTAGCAATAAAGCACAAATTGTAATTGATGTGTATGGTGATATTATTTTAGATACCAATTTTGTAATTGATACTAATCAGTTTACAACACTAGTGACAGCAGCTAAGCAACTTGAACGAGCAAAAAGCAGAATTAGAAAAAATGTTGATGGTGCAAGTTATAAAGGCATTCGCTTATACTATCAAGACGAAGTCATTTATAACTTATATTGGGATAAAGCTAAAAAAATGGAACCATATACTACTCAGTTTGCAGAACAAATACAAGCACTAATTCCTAATTTAAAAGAACTTTTAGACACACCTTATATTGAAGAACACTTTAATTAAAACGAATCTAAATAACAGAAAAATATATTTTTATTACTAAAAATGTTTTTTGTTTCAATATTTTAATTACCTTTGCACCGCAAAAAAAGCAAAAATGAAAACAAATCGACTGCATATTATAAATTACTTCAAGGATTCAAGTCCTATGGAAGTCATATGTCGACCTTTTAAATAGTATAGTATTATTTCAATATATATTAAAAGCTCGACAAAAAATGTCGGGCTTTTTTGTTTTCAAATTGTCCGAATTATTTCAAACTAAAAAAATTAAGTAATGAAAACTTTAAACAATATTAATAAAATAAATATTAAAAATATATTAAATAACAGATATTATTTAGATGCCAAACATATCTTCTTTGCTTTAAATAATACATTGCCACACTTGTATAATATTCATCCATTTGATTATGAAAAAGGATTTAAATTCTTTAACAACGAAGGAAGTCATTTAGTCGATAGTATTTACAAAAGCAATTATCTAGACAACAAAAATAAAAACAGCAAATATGAATTGGGTTATGCCATTATCATTTTAAAAGACAATACAGTTGTACATATTGGCTATAGTTTTTGTTCAATATATTCTAGTATAGAAAATGAAGCTAGTATTTTGCAATTGTCTAATCAACTTAAAAAATTTAAAAGAAGAGAAAGAAAAAAAGAGTTTGAAATTAGTTTAATAAACTTTGATGGCTATTTTTCTTTGGTAGATATAGATATTAAAAAAACTAAACTCAATATTGATTTGTATTATAACGATGATTTTATTGAAGTCCACAACATCATTAAAACTAGACTTAATACTAAAAACGACAAAGGGATTGTTTTGTTACACGGACTGCCAGGAACTGGAAAAACTACTTATTTAAGATACTTAATTGGTATTGTAAAGAAGAGAGTTTTGTTTGTTCCACCAAGTGTTGCAGCAAATATTACTAATCCAGAGTTTATTAGTTTACTGTTAGAATATCCAAATAGTCTATTAGTAATTGAAGATGCAGAAAATATAATTATGGATAGAACGACCAATGGAAATTCTGCTGTTTCTAACTTATTAAATATCTCTGATGGATTATTAGCCGATTGTCTAAATATACAAATTATATGTACATTTAATATGTCTATATCTAAAATTGATAGTGCATTAATGCGTAAAGGCAGACTAATTGCTAAGTATAATTTTGAAAAGTTGAGTATAGAAAAAGCACAACAATTAGCACAGCATTTAGATATAAACCTTAGCGTTAAAGAAGCAATGAGTTTGTCTGAGATATGTAACTATAATGAACGAGAATTTGAAGAGAAAAAAACAACCGTAGTTGGCTTTAAACAACAGCTAACAATGAATTAAAACTTACACAAATGAAAAAATTAAAAATAACAGGAGAAGATTTAAGAAAATTAAACTATCCAGAAGATAGAACCATAGCAATTACGCTTGAAGTAATTAACAAACACTACAAGCATAGTACTTTAAATGAAGTAGAAATATTACTACAAAACATACTGTTAAATCCAATGGAGTTTATAGAAAATGAACCTTTAAATAAAATTGCCAATGCACTTATCGAGTATAACATCAAGCAATTAAAAAAAGGCAACGACAATCATCTTACTATTTCAAAAACTTTGTTAGAAGACATGATTGGTACAAATGAAAATGAATACCTTTTAAATGAAACTGGAGTAGAGCTTACTACCTACGGACTTAATCATATTGAAGAAGGAGCTATTAAACAAATTAACACTGCTATTAAATTACCAGTTGCCATAGCTGGTGCATTAATGCCAGATGCTCATCAAGGTTATGGTTTGCCAATTGGTGGTGTGCTTGCTACCAATAATGCAGTTATTCCTTTTGGCGTTGGAGTAGATATTGGTTGTAGAATGTGTATGTCTATTTTTGATATTGACGCTCATAAATTAAAAGAAAAACAACAATATTTTGAAAATATATTGAAAGAGAATACATTGTTTGGTGCAGGTAGAGAGTTTACAAAACACAGTAATCATGAAGTATTAGACAGAAAAGAATTTGATGAAAATCCATTATTAAAATCTTTACAATTTAAAGCAACAAAACAATTAGGTAGCTCTGGTTCTGGTAATCATTTTGTAGAATTTGGTTGGATAGAAATTACAGAAGAAAATCAAAGCATTCTATTGCCAAAAGGAAAATACCTAGCACTGTTATCACATTCTGGATCTAGAGGTTTAGGTGCTACAGTAGCTAATCATTATACCAAATTGGCTATACAACAATGTAAATTGCCAAAAGAAGCAAAACATTTGGCTTGGTTAGATTTAAATACTGAAGCAGGTATGGAATATTGGATTGCTATGAATTTAGCTGGCGATTATGCTTCTGCTTGTCATCATACCATACATCAAAAAATTGAGAAAGCATTAAATGAAAAAGCAATAACCATTATTGAAAACCATCATAATTTTGCTTGGAAAGAAATGTATAAAGGACAGGAAGTAATTGTTCATAGAAAAGGAGCAACACCAGCAGGAAAAGGTGTACTTGGAATTATTCCTGGATCTATGACAGCACCAGGATTTATTGTAAGTGGAAAAGGAAATGAGCAAGCAATTAATTCTGCATCTCATGGAGCAGGAAGAAAAATGTCTAGAACTAAAGCTAAAGAAAGTATTACACACAACGATTTAAAAAAATTACTTAAAGACAATGGAGTAACTTTAATTGGTGGTGGATTAGATGAAGCACCTCAAGCATATAAAGACATTGAAAAAGTAATGAAACACCAAACCGATTTAGTTGATATACTTGCCAAATTCTATCCTAAAATTGTAATTATGGATAAAAATTAATTATATGTTTATGGAAAAGAAAAGACAATGTAGTCAAAAGTGACACATAAAACAATTATTGTTCTAGTTAATATTTACAACAGTTTTGAATAATATCATTGAAAGTTAGTTTCAATGATATTATTTTATAGAACAAAAAATATGCAGAACACTCTAAGATTCAAAGTTTATATAATTATATAATTTAAAAAATACTAAATTTTTAAACGCTAAAATCCTTACTACAATAAGTCAAAATACTTTATACCAATATCAAAGGTCTTGCATCTAAATATCTTTTTTATATTTACATAAAAATTGAGTTATGCCAATAAGAATGGTCGATGATGAAAATCAAGGAAATGACTACAACCCAAATCAAGGCGGTGGTGGAAGTAATACTGGCGGTGGCGGAAATCTTGGTGGTGGAAAAGGTTGTGCCGCATTTTTACCTTTAATTATTTCGTTTGTATTAAAGAAACCTAAAATAGCTATTCCTTTATTGCTTATTGGTGGTGCAATCTATTTTTTTTCTAGTGGAATTATTGGTGGTGGTGGTAATAGTAGCGTAGAGAATTTATTGTCTACTGGTGCCGATTTAGATGTTACGCAATACGATAAGGCAAGTGTATATGCTGCTACTGAAGCAGGCACTAGTGGTGGACCAGCATTGCCAGAATTCGTAAGTTTAGAAAAATATGCTCCACAAAGATTAAATCAAGGTTCGCAAGGTTCTTGTGTTGGTTGGGGAAGCTCTTATGCAGCAAGAACAATTTTAGAATCTATTGCTTCTGGTCAAAATCCAGATGACATTGCATTCTCTCCATCTTTTGTCTATAATAATATCGGATTTAGAGATTGTCAAGGGTCTTATATCAATAAGGCATGCGATTTTATGCAAACTTATGGAGATGTTGCACTTAAGAACTTTAGTTACGATGAAAACTCTTGTAGCAGAAAACCAAGTACTGAGCTGTTACAACATGCACAAAATTTTAAAATAAGAGGAGCAGAAAGATTATCTGTTGATGGTGATGATTATGCTACCGATTTCTATGCTATCAAACAACATTTAGCGAATGGCTCACCTGTTATTTGTGGCATGTTGGTTGGCGGAACATTTATGTCAGAAATGTATGGTCAAAAACTATGGCAACCAAGCAACAGAGATTATGATATGCAAGGATTTGGAGGTCATTGTATGTGTATTATTGGTTATGATGATAGATTAGCTGGTGGTTCGTTCCAAATTATGAATAGCTGGGGACCAGAATGGGGCGACAATGGTATTGCTTGGGTGCGTTATGAAGACTTTATGCATTTTAATAAAGAAGCATATGCTTTATATCCACTGCCAAAAAAAGGATCTGCTGCTGCTACAAAATTTGCATGTGCTATAGGTTTGGTTAATAACAGTACAAAACAATATATTCCACTACAAAACAATGGCAATTTATTTACATCTCAACCTGTTGCTAAAGGAACTAAATTTAAAATAGAAGTTCAAAACACAGTAGAATGTTATACTTACATTTTTGGACAAGAAACCGACGGTAGTAGTTATGTTTTGTTTCCATATACAGCAAAGCATTCGCCATTTTGTGGCGTAACTGGTTATCGTTTGTTTCCAAAATCTCAATCTTTAATGGCTGATGATATTGGCAATAAAGATTTTATGGCAATTGTAGTAACTAAAGAGGCGATAGATTATAATCAACTGAATAGTGCAATTAACAAAGCGAATGGTGATTATAGAAGCAAAGTACAACAAGCATTAGGTAATGCACAAGTAAGCAATGTAGTATATCAAGCGAAAGACAATAGAATATTATTTCAAGCACAAACCAACGAAACTAAAGCAGTTGCTGTTGTTGTAGAAATAAATAAACAGTAGAAAATCAAGCTATAAACTTTGGTGCTGTTTAATAAAACCAAATGCTTTTAGTTTAAAGTAATTGTCGAACAATAATTGTAAACTCATTTTATTTTTCTTGAGATAATCCACATCAGAAATGGCATCAAAAAATAATCTGTCGGTAAGAACAAGTACTTTAGTATCAATATCGTTGAATAATTTGTTCGTCTTTCCTTCATTATAGTAGTTTTCTAACAATTCAGACAAATAATCAATCACTGCTTGTATATCTTTCCAAATTCTTGGATAATAGTTTCTAATATCTTCTAACAAAACTGTTGATATATCAGAAATATTTTGCGAAATCAAATCTATTGCATGATAATATCTATCAATGTATTTCAACGATTTATCTTTTAGTATTTTTTCTGCATCACTAATTTTTTGTAAGATGTTAATTGTAATCAGTTCCAACATTTCATCTTTCGATTTAAAATAATGATACAATGTTGCTTTACTTACACCAAGTTCTTTAGCAATAGTATCCATATTGTATTTGCTAATACCATGTTCTTTAAAAACACTCGCCAACTGATTTAAATACAAATCTTTTTTCTCGAAATTATTATTCCTTTTCTTGTTTACTGGTTTTCTTCCCACGCTATAAAGATTATGTAAAGTTTACAAAAAATACCAAAATTAAACTATTATTATAAAAATAGTTTGATTTTTTAAAATTATTGTATTACATTTATACTACAAAATGTTTTTTTATGAAATGGAGAACGCTTAAATTTTTTATTCCGATTGTTGTTTTACCAGCAATTTTAGTGGTTTCATTAAATGCAAATGGTTGGTGGACATTCTTTGCTGTTGCTTTTGGTTTTGTATTCATTCCAGCAGTAGAATTGTTTTTACCAGGAAATGAAGACAACCTTTCATTAGAAGAAGAAAAAGAAGAAAGAAATAATAAATTATATGACTATCTTATATATTTTACAGTTATAGTACAATTTGTTGGCTTGTTTTATTTTTTATACAGAGTTGGTTATACAGATTATACCACTTTAGAATTAATTGGCATGACTTGGTCTATGAGTATTGGTTGTGGTGTAATAGGTATAAATGTAGCACACGAATTAGGTCATCGTAGTAAAAAATACGAACAAAACATGTCTAAAGCATTATTGCTAACTTCTTTATACATGCATTTTTTTATAGAGCATAACAGAGGTCATCATAAAAATATTGCTACAAGATTTGATCCAGCAACTTCCAGAAAAAATGAAGTGATTTACTCGTTTTTTATTCGCTCTGTTGTAGGAGGTTGGTTGTCTGCTTGGAAACTAGAAGCACACCGATTAAAAAAATCGAATCAAGTTGTTATTTCTATACACAACGAAATGTTGGTATTTCAAATGATACAAGTATTATTTTGTACAATGATTGCCATAGTATTTGGTTGGAAAGCAATGCTAGCATTTATTGGAGCAGCAGTACTTGGTTTCTTGTTGTTAGAGACAGTAAATTATATAGAACACTATGGTTTGTTGCGGAAAGAAATCTCAGAAGGTAGATTCGAAAAAGTAAAACCACACCATTCTTGGAATACAAACAGAACGCTTGGTAGATTGTTTTTGTTTGAATTAACCAGACACAGCGATCATCACTACAATGCTAGTAGAAAATATCAAATACTCAGACATTTTGATAATGCACCACAAATGCCAAACGGTTATCCTGCAATGATGATTTGTGCTTTATTTCCTCCACTTTGGTTTTATATTATGAATCCAATTGTAGACCAACATAATAACAACATTAACGAAGATTACTCTACTACACTTGGCAGAAACTTTGCGAGTGCATAGTTAATAATTAATTTGCTAACTCGCTTAAAAACTTAATTCTTGTCAACTGAATTTCTTCTAATTCAATGTCTTCTTCTTTAAGTGTTTTGTAAGCAACATCAATATCGTCAGTGCTAGCACTCATAAAGTAGTCGTAAATTTCTTCTTGTATATCTTCGTCAACAACTTCATCAATGTAATAATTGATATTCACTTTTGTTCCAGTATGCACAATACTTTCAATTTCGGCAATTAGTTTGTCCATGTCCATATTGTAAGTATCAGCAATATCATCTAAAGACATTCGCTTGTCAATTGCTTTAATAATATTTATTTTGGTATTAGAGTTATTGTCTTTGCTTTTAATATTGTCAAACTCACTAACTCGGTCTATATTATTTTCTTCTATATATTTTTTAATAGCATTAATAAATGCTTTACCATATCGTTTGGCTTTACCTAAACTTACACCAGCAATATTTGATAATTCTTCTTCGGTAATAGGAAACAGTGTTGCCATTTCTTCTAAAGATGGATCTTGAAAAACAACATAAGTTGGTACTTTATGTTTCTTGGCTTCGGTTTTTCTTAAATCTTTTAAAAGACTTAATAAAACAGGTTCAAGTACACTTCCACTTTTTTGGTTTAGTTGTATTACTTCTGTGTCATCATCAGAATCATCAGTTTCAAACTTGTGATTTAAAACAACTTGTATGGCTTTTGGTTTTTCAATAAACTCGTGTGCTTTGTCTGTTAGCATTAAAATTCCAAAGCTTTCAATATCTTTTTTGATTAAATTTTCCAAAAGTGCTTTTTGAATAACAGAGTTCCAAAACAACATATTATTGTCTTTACCAACACCAAAACATTTTAATTTGTCTTGATTAAGCGTAGTAATGTCTGCCGATTTTCTACCAGTAAGTATATTTACCAAATTAGCAGTATTGGTATGTTCGTTGGTTTGTTTGATGGCATCTAACACCATTAACATTTCATTTTTTATATTTACGGCTTCTTTCGGATTGGCACAGTTGTCACACATTTTGTTGCATTCGTGTTCCATTTCTTCACCAAAATAATGTAGTACAAATCGTTTTCTACACTCAGCACTTTGCACATATGCTTCTACTTCAGTGAGTTGTTGAACTGCAATTTCTTTTTCAGTAACCGACTTTTCTTTATTGCTAAGAATGAATTTTTCAAACTTATGTATTTCTTTAGGCGAAAAGTAAGCAATACAATCGCCTTGCAAACCATCTCTACCAGCTCTACCAGTTTCTTGATAGTAGTTTTCTAGCGATTTTGGTACATCAAAATGAATTACAAATCGCACATCTGGTTTATCAATTCCCATACCAAAAGCAATAGTCGCTACAATTACTTGTACTTCTTCCATCAAAAAATGGTCTTGTCTTTCATTTCTTGTTTTAGCATCTAATCCAGCATGATAAGCAACAGCATTAATTCCATTTACAGAAAGTGTTTCTGCCAAATCTTCGGTATTGTTTCTACTTAAGCAATAAATGATACCACTTTTTCCGTTTTGCTTTTTTATAAACTTTATGATGTCTTTTATCGCATCTTGTTTGCTAGTTTTAGGTCGAATTTCGTAGTATAAATTATCTCTTAAAAATGAAGACAAAAACACTTTTGGCGTTTTCATTCCTAGCGTCTTGATAATATCGTGCTGTACTTTTGGCGTAGCAGTAGCAGTAAGTGCTACCACAGGAATTTTAGAGCCAATGTCTTCGAGCATTGCTTTTATTTTTCTGTACTCAGGTCTAAAATCGTGTCCCCATTCAGAAATACAATGAGCTTCATCAACAGCAACAAAAGAGATGTTAATGCTTTTTAAAAAAGCAATATTTTCTTCTTTTATTAATGATTCTGGAGCAACATATAATAGTTTAGTTACTTCATTGGTAACATCAGCTTTTACTTGTGCTATTTGTGTTTTGTTGAGTTGCGAATTTAAAAAATGTGCAATATTATCTTGGTTGCTATAACCTCTAACTAAATCCACTTGGTTTTTCATTAGTGCTATTAAAGGAGAAATTACGATAGCTGTTCCTTCAGAAATTATTGCTGGTAACTGGTAACATAATGATTTACCACCACCTGTTGGCATAATTACAAAAGTATCTTGTTGGTTTAAAATACTCTGTATTATTTGTTTTTGGTTGCCTTTAAACTTATCAAAGCCAAAGTATTGCTTCAAAGATTCTTCTAAATCTAAAATTTTTGTTGTCATTCCTTACGATATAATTGTAGTCTAGTATAAGCGTATAACTATATAAATATAATAATTATTTTTAAAGTTAGCTGTAAAAACTCAATACTTTATTACTTTATTTTTATTAAATTGTATTTCTTACATTTACACCAGCAAAAAGAAATACATGAACAATAATTATGCTGCAATTATGGCTGGAGGAATAGGCAGTAGGTTTTGGCCAGCAAGTAGAACCAGTCAACCTAAACAATTCTTAGACATATTAGGAACAGGCAAAACGCTTATTCAACAAACCTATGATAGATTTTTAAAAATTTGTCCTAGCGAAAACATTTATATACTTACTCATGAAAGCTATATAGCACAAATAAAACAACAAATACCAACCATTAAAGACGAACAAATTTTAGCAGAGCCAGCAAGAAAAAACACAGCGCCTTGTATTGCTTATGCTGCTATGAAAATTAATCAGTTAAATGAAAATGCAAATATTATAGTAGCTCCTAGCGACCATGTTATTTTGCAAGAAGAAGAATTTGTTCGTATAGCAAACAAAGCACTTAATTTTTGTGCTACACACAATGCATTGGCTACTTTAGGCATTCAACCAAGCAGACCAGACACTGGTTATGGTTATATTCAATATATTGACGATGGCAAAGATGAAGGTGTATATAAAGTGAAAACTTTTACAGAAAAACCAAAACTAGAAGTAGCAAAACAGTTTATTGAAAGTGGTGACTTTTTATGGAATGCTGGTATTTTTATTTGGAGTACTAAAAGTATTTTAGGTGCTTTTGAACAATATTTAGACGAAGTTTATGATGCTTTTGCTGAAGCGAAACAATACTTAGGAACAGCAGATGAACCAAAGGCAATAGAACAAGCATTTGTTACTTGTCCGAATATTTCAATAGATTTTGGTATTATGGAAAAAGCAGATAATGTTTTTGTTTTTCCTGCAAATTTTGGTTGGAGTGATTTAGGAACTTGGGCATCTTTATACGAAGAAAAAGAAAAAGACTATTTACAAAATGCGGTAAATGGCAAAAATGTAATAGTGTATAATGCAAACAACAATATGATTAGCGTACCAGATGATAAATTGGTAGTTTTAAATGGTTTAGAAGATTTTATTGTAGTAGATACCGATGATGTTTTATTGATTTGTAAAAAACAAGACGAACAAAGTATCAAGGAAATTACACACGATATTAAGATGAAAAAAGGCAACCAGTATCTGTAAGAATTTCTAGCAACATAATTAGGCATTCTTTTTTTCTTGGATTGAGTTTTTGAAACAAAAATTAAGAGAATAGTTTTAAAATACAATTTCTTTATCGTAATATTGCAATATTATAATTTAAAAATGGGAGTTACCAAAACAGATTGCTTTTCAGATGAACAAAATACTGTTGCTACCATAGCAAAAGCACTTGGTCATCCTGCAAGAATTGCTATTATAGAATATCTTTTAACAACCAATAAATGTATTTGTGGAGATATTGTTAATGAACTACCATTGGCTCAACCTACTATATCTCAGCATTTAAAAGAACTGAAAAATGCCAACATAATTAAAGGCACTATAGAAGGCAATGCGATTTGTTATTGTATAAATGCAGATGCTATTGAAATTATAAATTTATTTTGTTTTAATATAACTAATCAACTTAATGTAAAAGAAAATAATTGTTGTTAATAAAAAATATATAATATGAAATTATCAGAATTTAAAAACTACTTAAATACAATTGATTCTATAAATATAGTATCGTATGATGGAAATCTAATACCAAAACATTTTCATATTACTGAAGTAGGTTTACAAACTAAACACTTTATAGATTGTGGAGGAACAGAACGCATTGAAAAAAATATTTGTATTCAACTTTGGGTTGCTAATGATATAGAACACAAATTGCAACCACAAAAAGTATTAGACATCATTCAGCTTTCAGGAAAAGTATTAAACCAAGAAGACTTAGAAATAGAAGTACAATATCAAACAGCAACAATAAGTTTATTTGATTTAGATTTTGATGGTGCTAATTTTATATTGCTTCCAAAACAAACCGACTGTTTAGCGAAAGATAAATGTGGTATTCCAGAAGAAAAACTACAAGTAGAAAACACTTCAACTTGTTGTACACCAAATAGTGGATGTTGCTAAACGATGAAAGCATTTATCATTACACATAAAAAGAAATTTATAATAGTTGGTGCTATAACTATTTTACAACTCATTTGGGGTTTTGAGCCGAAGTTTTGTATAATAAATATTATTTGGTTATTTGTTTAATATTGATAGATGAAAAAAATATTAGTACTTTGTACAGGAAATAGTTGTAGAAGTCAAATGGCTGAAGCGTACTTACAATTGTTTGCAAAAGACAAAGCAATGGTTTATAGTGCAGGAATAGAAACACATGGTTTAAACAAAAATGCAGTTGCAACTTTACTAGAAGATGGAATAGATATTTCACATCATACTTCTAATCATATTAATGAATATAAAAATATTGACTTTGATTTTGTAATTACTGTTTGCGATCATGCCAAAGAAAACTGTCCGTATTTTCCTAGCAATGCAATAATCATTCATCAAAACTTTTCAGATCCATCAAAAGTAATAGGAACAGAACAGGAAATTAAAACAGCATTTGGAACAACAAGAACAGCCATCAAAACCTTTTGTTATCAATTTGTAGAGGAATATTTACAATAGCAACTTACAAATGACTATTAACTTTCTGACAAATGACTAACTATTCTTTATCGCTTCTAAATATCGCTTGAGTTCTTTTTTAGCTTTTGGTGCTAGTAATAATAATCCTACCATATTGGGAACCATCATGGCAAAAATCATGGCATCAGAAAAATCTATTACAGAACCTAAACTAGATGCTGCTCCTATAATTACAAATAAACAAAAAATTACTTTGTAAGTATATTCTGTTGCTTTGCTTCTTCCAAATAAATACGACCATGCTTGTACACCATAGTACGACCAAGAAATCATAGTAGAAAAAGCGAATAAAATTACTGCTAATGCTAAAATATACGGAAACCAAGGCAATACAGAAGCAAATGCATCAGAAGTAAGTTTAACGCCTTCATCTGTACTACTTGCACCAACTAAATGATGATCTGTAATTATAATAATTAAAGCAGTCATGGTACAAACAATAACGGTATCTATAAATGGTTCTAATAAACCAACCAAGCCTTCGGATGCTGGATACTTTGTTTTTACAGCAGAGTGAGCAATAGACGCAGAACCAATGCCAGCTTCATTAGAAAAAGCAGCTCGTTTAAATCCTTGTATTAACACACCAATAGCACCACCAGCTACACTTTTTGCTGAAAAAGCACCGTCAATAATTTCTTTAAAAGCAGTACCTAAATGTCCAAGATGCATAAAAATTATAATGAGAGATGCTATTACATAAATACCAACCATAAATGGTACAATTTTATCGGTTACTCTTGCAATAGATTTAATGCCTCCAATAATTACAACAGCTACAATAACAGCCATAATTAAACCAAAGAGCCAACCATAACCCATAGCAAAACTATTTTCGCCACCAGTAATATTTACAAACATTTTAAATGCTTGATTGGCTTGAAACATATTGCCTCCACCAAAAGAACCACCAATACACATAATAGCAAAAAGTACTGCTAAAATTCTACCAAGAGTTCCAAGATTCATTTCTGCAAAACCTTTTTTCAAATAGTACATTGGTCCACCATAAACCACACCATTAGCATCTATATCTCTATACTTTACACCAAGCGTACACTCTGTAAATTTAGATGCCATACCAATTAATCCAGCTACAATCATCCAAAAAGTAGCACCAGCACCACCAATAGAAATAGCAACAGCAACGCCTGCAATATTACCTAATCCAACAGTACCAGAAAGTGCAGCTGTTAACGCTTGAAAGTGTGTAACTTCTCCAGTTGCAGCTTCATCTTTAATCGTATCTACAATGTCACCATCTACAGTATGTAAATTAGCCGATGGATTTACATTAGTAGCATGGTCTTGGTCTAATTTATCGAACTTGCCACTTACAATTTGAATAGCGGTTTTAAAATTTCTGAAATTGACAAAGTTAAAATAGATAGTAAAGTAAACAGCACCTATAATTAATGGAAACAATACCCAAGGAATAGCAACATTTTCTGAAAAAGGAATGGCATAAAAAATAAACTTTACAAACCAACCTGTTGCACTACCAAATGCTTTATCTATTTGTTGGTCAACTTGGTTGGCAAAGATTAAATTAGAAGAAAAAAGGAGTGTTATTAAGAATAAAATTAGTTTTTTGCTATTTGCTTTAAACGACATATTTTACTGTTTAAAGAACAAGATATAAAAAATTACGAATTTAAACTATAAATCAATCACTAAAAGGCAAGTTTGATTTTAGTTTGGCGTGTAAATCTTTGTTGTAGTTTTCTAGTAAAAAGCTAAAGTAGTTTTTAGATGCTTTTGATAAACAATTAGTATATACATTTAATCGATATTCAATTTCTGGTTGTAGTATATTAATTAAAGGAATGGCATCTAAGTAATTGGTAACATTTTCTGCTATTCTTTTTTGATGATTGTCAATAGCGTCATCTAGTGCTTTCAATGTTTTTTCGCTTTTCATATAGTAGAACTGATAGCGTTCTTCCATATCAAAATTAAAATCGCTAGTGTTTGGAAAAAGTGCTTTTACTTCGTCAGAAATTTCGTACATCAATCCTTTTTCCATTTTTACTTCTCTATCGTATAAATGTTCTAAAAATTTATCTGGATTGACAAATACATCTTGCCAATCTATAAAATCTTTCCAAAGACCTAATCGTTTGGCATTGTTTCCTAAATCAATAATATTAAAATGATTTTTGTTTTTTGTTTGTCTAGAACCACGACCAATCATTTGATGATACAGCGTAAGCGAACGCGTTGCTCTATTTAAAATAATGGTTTCTACTGTTGGTTCATCAAAACCTGTTGTTAAAATTCCAACACTAGTAACTATAGCATTTGGTGTTTCTTTCAACCATTGTAATACATCTTTTCGCTCTTGTTTTTTGCTAGTACTATCTAGGTGTTTTATTTCTACGCCATTGTCTAAAAAAAACTTTTCTACCGATTTTGAAGTGGCAACAGAACTATTAAAAATAAGTGTTTTTGTGCCTTTTGCTTTTTCATTATACACTTGAAGTAGCTTGTCGTGCATTTCAAATCCCATATAAATTCTGTCTAGAGAATTGATGGTATAATCTCCATCGATACCAATTTTTAGATTACCTAAATGTACATCAAACGAAAAAGTTGTAGCATCACTTAAATAACCTTTTGCAATAAGTTCTTTGATTGAGTCGCCAACAATTAATTTTTGATAATTTTGACGCAATGGCAGATTTACATTAGAACTTAATGGCGTAGCTGTTACACCAAGAATAGTTGCGTTTTTAAAATATTTAAAAATTTTTCTAAATGAGTTGTAGTGAGCTTCATCAACAATAACTAAACGAATGCCTTCTATAAAACTCTCATCTTCTTTAAGTCGATTGTTCAAAGTTTCTACCATTGCCAAGTAACAATCGTAGTTTTGAGTATTGTCTATAGTATCTACTTCACTAGTAATATATTTGCAGTGAATATGTACTTCTTCTAGTGCTTTTGCTGTTTGTTTTAGTAACTCAATTCTATGTGTAAGAATTAATATTTTTTGATTGTATTGTGCTAAATATCGTCTGGCAATTTCAGAAAAAATAACTGTTTTTCCACCACCAGTTGGTAGCTGAAAAATAATATTATCGTTTTTAGTATTATTGGTTAGTGTATTAAATATTTTTTCAATGTATTCTTGTTGATATGGATAAAGCTTTTTGGCAGTTTCCGGTCTTTTTTCTAAAATTGTTTCAGCTTGCTTCATGTATAGTTTTATTACCACAAAATGTGTACCATTAAAATTTAAAGCAAGTTCTTGAGGAAAATGGCTAAGTTAGTCAATTAATTGGAATTAATTTTGTTGTTTTTTGATTTAATAAAAAGTTATTGTTTATTCAGTTTAAGACAATAAATTAAAAACACTTTATAAGATTTTGTTGTATTAAAATTTGTACTTATATTTGTACTAATAAAAGTACAAAATTATGTTAGTTACTAGTGTTTCTGATTTTAGAAAAGATATAAAATCTTATTTAGATAGAGTTACAAAGAATTTTGAAACGCTAATTATAAATAGAGGAAAAGATTCTGGAATTGTAGTAATGTCGCTTGATGAATACAATGCTCTTATTGCTACCAATCATGAATTATCTTCTCGAAAAAATGAAATGCGTTTAGATGCTGCAATTGAAAAATTGAAGAAAGGAAAATCTTATGAAAAACAATTAATCGAAGAATAAAATGAAATATGTTTTTGTAGATGAATCTTGGGAAGATTATTTGTCTTGGCAAAAAACGGATAAAAAGAAACTAAAAAGAATTAATGATTTACTGAAAGATATTTCAAGAAATCCTTTTGAAGGAATTGGAAAACCTAAACCTTTAAAATATAAATACGCTGGTTTTTGGTCGCGACGAATAGATGAAGAACACAGACTGATTTACAAATATGAAGAAGACCAAATTCTAATTGCTAAATGTAGATTTCATTACGACTAAAAAAATCTTATATAATATTATAAAATAAGTTTTTTGTAAGGAATAATAGTAGAAAATCCTTTTTGTTGAAAATAATTATATACTTCATTTTCATTTCCAACTGCTAGAATAAAATCGCCATTCCAAGCGCCTAACGATTTTATAGTGCCATTAAAATCATCAAACAAAACAGATTTTATAGTAGCTTGTTCTGTAGCAATAGAAATAATTTGTTCATGAGCTTCTAATAAATTACAAAATTCAACAAGGTTATTGCTGTTTAATATTTTATTGGTGATTTCATTGATTGCTTTGATTAAGTCTTCTTTTAATTTGATTTTCAAATTTTTATATCTAGCAACAGCTTCTTGCGAGTTTTGTTTTTCGTTGAGATGTACAAAAAACAGTTTATCAATAAAACTTGGATTAAAATCTACCGTTTCTACTTTCGGTTGTTCTTTATTGTTGTCTATTAATTGATATAAAATAGCTTGATTTTGAAAGGCACAAGCAATATCGTAACCAGAACCACCAAATGTTTTTGCTAATAATTGATATGGATTTACTTTAAAAAACTTTGCTAACAAAGCAATTATGGTAGAACTACTACCTAAACCGTAATTATTTGGAAATTCTAAATAAGATTCAAATCGATAGTTGATAAAATTGACATTTGTATTTAATGAAGCAATAGCTTTAAAAATTTGTTGTAGTTTTTTTTCTTCTAGCGTTGGAAATTTGTTGAGTAAGTTTAAAGCTATATCAAACTTTGCTTCAAACCATTTTTCATTTCTGAAATTATAAGCAGTATAAGTAATAATATCTGTATCGTTTTGATATACTTTTAATTGTTGACCTAATTTGGTTGGTAATGCTAAAGCCAAAGCACCATCTAATACAACATATTCTGCTGTTAATAATATTTTACCATTGGCTTTTTCATCAAACAGTAACATTATTTTATAACTACTTTTGTCTTGATACAAAAGTAGCAAAAAATCAAGACTGCAATAAATTCTTAACGCTTGAACTGCTTAAAAAAACTAAAAATCTTGAAACTCGTTCCGAAAAAATATTCGGAACTCAAACAGCAAGATTTTTTACGCTTTTTTATTAGTTCTCGCTAAATTTATTGAAGGTCGTTTTTCAACACTATAAAATTTTAAGGAAAAACGAATTTTATCTTATACTTTTTTGGAAGCTTTTCTGTATTGTTCTAACATCACTCTTGTAGTGGTATGCGACACAATTTTGTCTTTAAAATAGTCTAAAGCAACTTCTTTTTCTTGTTTGTTTGCTTCTAAGTGATTTAAAATATTAAGCAAGTGCATTTTCATATGTCCTTGCTGAATGCCAACAGTAGTTAGTGCTTTTAATGCTGCAAAATTTTGAGCCAAACCAGCAACAGCACAAATTTGCATTAATTCTTGTGCATTTGGATTGCCTAAAATTTGCAAACTTCTTTTTACTAATGGATGCAATTGTGTTAATCCACCAACAGTTCCTACAGCCAAAGGTAAATCTATCCAAAACTTAAAAATGCCATTGTCAATACTACAATGAGTTAAACTACTATATCTTCCGTTTCTAGAAGCGTAAGTATGACCACAAGCTTCAACTGCTCTAAAATCGTTTCCAGTAGCAATAATAATAGCATCAATTCCATTGTAAATGCCTTTGTTGTGTGTTGTTGCTCTGTGTGGATCTACTTCTGCAATTCTAACAGCCATTTTAATTTTTTCTGCAAATTCTTCAGCACTTAGTCCAGCTTGACTTCCTAAATCTTCTACTTTACATTCTACCCAAGCTCTAGCTAAACAATTTGGTGTATAGTTAGACACAATTGACATGATGATGGTTAAACTTCCATCATAACTATTATTTGAATTGATATTTTCTTTGAGATAAGTTGCGTACTCTTCTAAAACGGTATTAATGAAATTAGCACCCATTGAGTCGCAAGTTTCAAAACTTACTTTTAGTTGATAATAGTTAGGTTCCTCGTGTGTTAAATCTACCAGTTCAATATCTAAAACACCACCACCACGAGCATCCATATTTACTGTAAGATAACTGCCATTTTCTAGTAGTTCTTTCTTTAAATTAGGAAAAGCATTTTTGAGTTGATTTTTATCACCAGTATATAAAAAATGTACTTGTCCAACTTTTTGAGTATCTATAATTTTGCTATGAAAACCACCTCTTTCACTCCAAAATTTACCTGTTTTCGACATCGCAGCAACCACAGAACTTTCTTCTATAACCATTGGCAATGCATACCATTTATTGTTGATTAAAAAGTTTGGAGCAACGCTAAAAGGCATATACATATTGGTAATTGTATTTTCGGTAAACTCATCGAAGCTGTTTTGCACTTTTTTGCTTTGATGCCAATAACCAGTCAATTCTTCTTTTACGCTTTCATCTCCTTGAAAATAATTGTCTATTAACCAATCTATTTTTTGTGCTTTGCTTAGTTTAGAAAATCCTTCAACTTGTGCCATAGTTATTTTTTTATTGTTAAAAATGCATTTGCCAATTGCAGTCCTTTTATTTGTGATATGATGTATGCTTCCAAAGCTTCATAACTTTGTTCTGCATATTTCAATAATGTACTTGCTTGACCATAAATGGCATTGCTATTCAATTTTTGAGTGTAATAATAACCATCTAAAAAGTTTTTAATACCACCAGATATAATGAAATTAGTACACAGTGCTTTGTCTTTTAATTCGTCTATAAGAGTATTTGCAAAAACAGTCATTTCATTAGCTTGATGACCAATATATGCCAATGCTTCATAGGTGTTTTGATTTTGAGTAGTAGTTCGTAGTAGTTCCAATTTAGCAAAGTTAGTACCACCATGTGCCGCAAATTCAATAGCATCAATAGGCAATAACATCAGTTGTTTTAAACTTTCATAACCAAAACCTTGTCCTACTTCTTTTACAATTATTTTAAAATTGACTTTTTCTATTAATCGTTTTATGGTTTCTATTGGTGGATGAAGAATTACATCGCCTTCTGGTTGTAACCATTCTTGTAACGGATTTACATGAACAATTAAACCATCTGCTTCTAATAGATTGACTAAATCTACAATTTTATTAGTAGCATTATTATCTAATAAATATTCTATTTGAGCAATACCAAGATTAGCAAAAAAAGGTAAATCGTTGCCAATTGTTTTTCTAAAATCAAAATCAGCCAGTCTGTCTTTGCTTTCTAATAAAGGTCTGCACGAACCTAAACCCATTCCCATTCCAAACTGCTTGCAAGCTTTAGCTAAATTCTCATTAATATGAAATGCTTTTTCAGTTCCACCAGTCATGCTACTTATCCAAATTGGTGTTTGTAGCGTTTTATCAAGAAAGGGAATTGGTTTTAACTTTTCATTAGGATGAGCTGCCAAAAATGGTTCAAAAGAAAAACGATTATCAACAGTATTTTCTTGAGCATTAAATGCTAATTCAATATGGTCGCTTTTTCTTTCTTTAGTCATCTTTGTTTACAATATGCTTTTTGTCTAATAACGGTACAAAGTTAATCAAACAAAATGTAATTAGCATTTTAATATGTTATCTGTTCTAAAATGGTTTTTTGTGTTGTTGCAAAGTATAGTTTTCCACAAATACACCACACCAAATCATATTATTTAATTTGACAATATGTGTGCATTTGATTATATTTACTTTATAACAATGCTTATGACAGAATATCTACATATTGTAAAATATTTATTTTGGTTGAGTATAATTTTGCTCTTGGCAATTATCACTAAAGTATAATTGTTGAATAGTATATATTAAGAAACGATAAGACTTTTTACCGTTAAAAGTTTATTTTATTTTGTTTCTTTATCTCATGAAAAAGCTTATACTCTTTACTTTTTTTGCTGCAACAATGTTGGGTGTTAATGCACAGATGTACCAACAAAAAATGGCAACATTCTTAAAGTTATTAGACAATTACTATGTATCTGATGTAAATGCAGATTCTTTGGTAGATGTTGGAATGAAACACATTCTAAAGCAATTAGATCCACACTCTGTTTATTTTACAGCAGATGAATATGCAAAAGCCAATGAACCATTAGAAGGAAATTTTGAAGGTGTTGGCATTCAGTTTCAAATTTATGAAGATACTTTAATTGTTGTTCATGTTATAGATGGTGGTCCATCACAAAAAGTAGGATTGCTTGACGGCGATAAAATAATTTATGTAGACACGACTTTAATTGCTGGTGTTGGAATAAACAATGAAGATGTGTTTAAATATTTAAAAGGAAAAAAAGGAACTAAAGTAACAGTAAAAGTTTTAAGATACGGAGAACAAGAATTACTTGACTTTGAAATTATTAGAGATAAAATACCAATTTATGCAGTAACAGCACAATACATGGTAGATGACGAAATTGGCTATATTAAACTATCAAGATTTTCTGCTACAGCAACCGAAGAAGTTGAAGCTGCAATTGATAGTTTGAAAAACAAAGGCATGACCAAGCTTATTCTAGATTTAACAGGCAATGGTGGAGGATATTTGAGCCAAGCACAAGCATTGTCCGATTTATTTTTAAACGATGGAAAACTAATAGTATATTCTGAAGGAAAATCACAAGAAAGACAAGATTTAGTTTCTACAACAGAAGGCAATTTTCAAGACGGTCAGTTAGTTGTAATGATAGACCAAAGTTCTGCTTCTGCTAGTGAAATTGTTTCTGGTGCTATTCAAGATTGGGACAGAGGTTTGGTAATAGGCAGAAGGTCGTTTGGTAAAGGTTTAGTACAAAAAGGATATTTCTTACCAGATAAATCAGTTGTTCGTTTAACAATGGCACATTATTATACACCAAGCGGAAGAAATATTCAGAGAAGTTATGAAAAAGGAAAAGATGAATACTATGAAGACATCAACGAAAGATATAAAAGCGGAGAGTTGTTTGATGCGACTAAAATTCCAATAAAAGACAGTACAAAATATTATACCAATGCAAAAAGAGTTGTTTATGCTGGCGGAGGCATTATTCCAGATATTTTTGTGCCAATAGATACCACCAATTCAGTGAAGTTTTATAACAAGCTAATTAGAACAGGAAGTTTTAATCAGTTCGCTTTAAAGTATGTTAATGACAACAGAAATACTTTGTCGGATAAATATTCAACAGAAGAAAAATACATAGACAAATTTAATATTGATAAAACACTATTTGATGCGTTTATAGATTTTGCAAAAGAAAAGAAAGCAACGATAGATAGCACCGAAACAATGGAAGAAGTTAAACCACTAATCGACTTACAATTAAAAGCATTGATTGGTCAAAATTTATTTAATTATAATATTTATTATAAAATTATAAATATTCAAGATGATATTTATAGAAAAGCAATAGAGTCATTTTCAAATGGAGCGTTTAAAGAACATAAAATTGTTAGCAAAGACAAACCATTTAGAAAATAAACAGACATTTAATAGTGCGTTATTACTCTAAATATGGAGATAATCTATTATTTGTGTAATTTTGGCTTAAACGAGTTTTATGGGTGTTGAAATTATATTGCTACTTTTAATATTTTGTGTAGGATATGCTGCAATAATTTTCGAGCATAATATAGGCATAGACAAAGCTGCTGCTGCTGTAATTACAGGTGTTGCTATGTGGACACTTATGGTATTTTCAGAAGGCATAGAAGTAACACATCGTTTTGAACATGTCATTCCAGAAATTGCAGGAATTTTATTTTTTATTATTGGAGCAATGACCATTGTTGAAATTATAGATTTACACAATGGATTTATCGTTATTACCAACTTCATCAAAACAGATAGTAAAAAGAAATTCTTGTGGATTGTAGCTATCATTTCTTTTTTATGTGGAGCAATCTTAGATAACCTTACAACTGCAATTGTAATGGTGTCATTACTACGAAAAATTGTAGACAACAAAGAAGAAAGAATGTTACTTGCAGGTATTGTTGTTATTGCAGCTAATGCAGGTGGTTCTTTTTCACCAATAGGAAATGTTACTACAACACTACTTTGGGTTGGTGGTCAAATTACACCATTAAAAGTATTTTTGGCAAACTTCATTCCAGGATTAATTTGTTTAGTAGTTCCAGTTTTTGTACTGTCTTTTTCTTTTAAAGGAAAGATGAATATTGAATTAAAAGTAGAAAGAGAAAATCTAAACATTTCAACAAAAACTAGCACTTTTATTTTTTGGTATGGCGTAGCATTATTATTATTTGTACCAATATTTAAAACCTTAACGCACTTACCACCATTTATGGGAATGCTTTTTTCTCTAGGTATATTTTGGTTTACTACAGATTTATTACATAAAAAAAGCGAAACAGCAACAAAAAAAGAGTTGTCTGTTTATCGTGCCTTAGAAAATATAGACTTACCAAGTGTTATCTTTTTCTTCGGAATTTTATCAGCAGTAGCAGCTTTACAAGAAGCAGGCATTCTACGAGCAATGGCACAATGGATGGACACACATATTGGTAATTACGATTTAATTACTTTCATCATCGGATTACTTTCTGCCGTTGTAGATAATGTACCATTAGTAGCAGCAACACAAGGAATGTATAGCATACAACAATTTGCAGTAGACAGTCATTTTTGGCATTTTATTGCCTACTGTGCTGGTGTTGGAGGAAGTATCTTAGTAATAGGTTCAGCAGCAGGTGTAGCAGCTATGGGAATAGAAAAACTCAACTTTATTTGGTATGCTAAAAGAATTGGCTGGTTAGCATTTTTAGGATATGCTGCTGGTGCAATATATATTGTCTTAATGAAAAATATAATTCCATAAAATATGATAAATATTAAACCTTTTAAAGGATTAAGACCTCAAAAAGAACTCGTAGCACAAATTGCTTGTAAACCATATGATGTTTTAAATACCGAAGAAGCTAAAGCAGAAGCAAAAGACAATCCGTATTCTTTTTTAAGAATTTCTAAGCCAGAAATCAATTTTGATAATGGTATAGATATGTATGCCGATGAAGTTTATCAAAAAGGAAAGGCAATTTTTCAATCATTCATAGAGAAAACTTGGCTACAACAAGATGAAAAACCAAGTTATTACATCTATGCACAAACGATGAATGGCAGAAAGCAAATTGGTTTGGTCGCAGCTTCTTCTATTGATGATTATTTTGACGATAAAATAAAAAAACACGAGCTAACATTGCCTAAAAAAGAGAACGACAGAATCAAACACATGAAAACGCAGTTGGCTCAACCTGGAATGGTTTTCTTAACTTATAAATCTGTGGAGGCAATTGATGCATTGATAAATAACTATATTGCTACACACGAAAAAGAAAATGATTTTATAGATAGCCAAGAAGTTCAACATGAATTATGGGTGATTGATGATAGCACTACAATAGAACAATTAACACAATTATTTAAAGAAACCGTTCCTTTATCGTATATTGCCGATGGACATCATCGTTCTGCTGCTTCAGCTAAAGTAGGGCAACTTTTAAGAGAAGAAAATCCAAATCATAATGGAACAGAAAGCTATAACTATTTCTTGTCCTGTCTCTTTCCGAGTAATCAATTACAAATATTAGATTACAATCGCTTAGTAAAAGGTTTAAATGGTTATTCCGTAGAAGATTTTTTACAAAAATTATCAGAAAATTTTGATATTGTTAATAAAGGAACTTTATACAAACCAGAACAAGTACACGAATTTTCTATTTTTATAGGTGGAGCATGGTTTGCATTAAAAGCTAAATCGCACACTTACGATGATGCTGATTCAATTGCTTGTTTAGATGTTACAGTGATGAGTAAATACATCTTAGAACCAATTTTAAATATCACCAACCAAAGAACAGATGATAGAATAGATTTTGTAGGAGGCATTAGAGGTTTACAAACACTACAAGATCAAGTAGAAAATGGCGATTTCCAATTAGCAATAGCACTATATCCAGTAAGTATTGAGCAACTTATGAATATTGCAGACAGTGGAGAAATTATGCCACCAAAATCAACATGGTTCGAACCAAAACTAAAAACAGGTTTAGTAGTTAATTTATTACAATAAATAAATTATATTTACTCAATGAGTTTGTTTTTAATTGCATTAGCTATTTTTCCTGGATTAGCCATTGCGTATTACACCTATAAAAAAGATCTTTACGAAAAAGAACCAATTATATATTTATTTTTCGCTTTCTTACTAGGCGTATTTAGTATCATTCCTACAATGATTGGTTATGGTTTTTTCGACTCTATTTTGCCATTACCAAAAGAAAAAACATTTATACAACATTTTATCTATGCTTTTATAATTGTTGCCATTACAGAAGAAACTGCTAAGTTTATTTTCTTAAGATTTTTCTTTTTTCGTAGAAGAGAATTTGACGAAGCTTATGATGGTATTGTTTACGCAGTATTTATAGGAATGGGTTTTGCTACCTTTGAAAATATCATGTATGTAGCAGAAGGTGGCGTTGCTGTTGGCTTGCTACGCATATTTACGGCAGTTCCTGCACATGCTATTTTTGGTGTAACTATGGGTTTCCATTTAGGATTGGCAAAGTTTGAACAAAATCCAATTATTAGAACTAAATTAATGACTAAAGCATGGTTGTATCCTGTGGCTTTACATGGTGCTTACGATTTTTGTTTAATGCAAAATACCATTCCATTTTTAGGTTTGTTAGCCATGTATGCTTTATATAAAAGTATAAAAGGAGCTAAACAATTGATGCATCAAACTGCCACAAAATCTCCATTTAATCCAAGCAATCAAATAGATAATACTACAGATGAAGAACGAAAAATATGGTAAATCAAACAATAATAGATTTATTAAACTTTTATCATGATAAATACAACAATATTAATTTTATTGATGATGACCCAATAAGTGTTCCACATCGTTTTACAAAGAAACAAGACATAGAAATTGCTGGATTTTTTGCTGCTATTTTAGCTTGGGGAAATCGGAAAACAATTATTAAAAATGCCAATCGTATAATTACGATGATGGACAATCAACCGTATGATTTTATCGTTAATCACACAACAAAGGATTTAAAACCAATGCAAGATCTCGTACATCGTACATTTAATGCAACAGATTTATTATATTTAATTGCTTCATTAAAAGAAATATATATTCAAAACAATAGTTTAGAAAAACTCTTTTCTAATAAAACCATTCAACAAGGATTGATAGATTTTCACAATACTATTTTTTCGTATGAACCAATAAGCGAAAGAACTAGAAAACACATCGCATCACCAATAAAAAAATCTACTTGTAAACGATTAAATATGTATTTGCGATGGATGGTAAGACAAGACAATAATGGTGTTGATTTTGGTATTTGGAAAACTATTGATGCAGCAAATTTGTTATGTCCTTTAGATGTGCATGTAGAAAATTATGCACGACAATTAAATTTAATTGCAAGAAAACAAAAAGATTGGTTGACTGTTGTAGAATTAAGTGATAACTTAAAGCAGATTTGTCCAACAGATCCAATAAAATACGATTATGCTTTGTTTGGCATGGGAATAGAAAAAGTAGTTTTATAAAATGAGCGATGTAATTAAATACAATAATATAGTACAATTATTTAGAGAAGACAGTCAATCGTTTGAAAACGATGAAGCATTAAAAAAATGGTTAAGTAGTGAAATTAACGACTTAATCAATACCGATTTTGAAAAGTTACTCAGCATTTTATATAGAATAGATGTTGCCGAAAACAAAGTAAGACAAATGTTGTTAGAGGAAACCGAAAGCAATGCAGGAGATATTATAGCAGACTTACTAATAGCAAGAGAAAAACAAAAAGTAAAAACCAGAGCAATGTTTAAACAAACCAATTTAACACCAAACGATGATTGTGAAAAGTGGTAGAAAATAATATCTGTTTTATACACATATAAAAATGAATTCTTAAAAATTGCTTATTTTTGTAGTAAAATAAAAACACTATGAAATTTGGAGCAATTGACATAGGTTCTAATGCAGTAAGATTAATATTTATTAATGTAATACAAACAGAAAACGGTCCAGTTTTTATTAAAGATGCCATGTATAGAGTAGCACTTCGTTTAGGCGAAGAATCTTTTCAATATGGTTTTTTTACTAAAAAGAAAATGCAACAAATTGTAACCACCATGCAAGCATATCAGCATTTAATTAATGTGCATCAACCAGTAAGTATAATGGCTTGTGCTACTTCTGCTATGCGAGATGCATCAAACAACAAAGAAGTAGTTGCTTTGGTAAAAGCTAAAACAGGTATTAATATTGAAGTGATAAGCGGACAAAAAGAAGCTTCTTTAGTACTACACAATCATGTAGAAAAATTTGGACTTAATGAAAACAAAAACTATTTGTACATAGATGTTGGTGGAGGAAGCACAGAGTTAGTTTTAATAAGCAGAGGAAAAACAATTACCAAAAAATCTTTTAATATCGGTACAATACGATTAAATGTAGAAGATGTTAAAACTAAAGATTGGAACAATTTACAAAATTGGTTAAAATCTATAAAAAAAGAGTATAATAAAATAAAAGGCATAGGTGTTGGCGGAAATATAAATGCAGTACTCAATACTTTTACAAATGCCATTGAAAAAAAGGTGTCTTACGAAACAGTCAAATCTTCTTATAAAACATTGAGTAAAATGTCGCAAGAAGAAAAAATGGCAACTTATAATTTTAAACCAGACAGAGCAGATGTAATTGTACCTGCACTACAAATTTTTAAATTCATTATGAAAGAACTCAACATTAAAAACCTAATTGTACCAAAAGTAGGTCTAGGCGATGGAATGGTACACTTACTGTATGATGACTATAAGAAAAACCGAAAACACAATAAATAGTATATACTTACTTACAATTTTTATATTGGTCGTGTAGTCCTTCATTATTAAGTATTTTTTCTATACTTTTTTCTATTCTAGCAACTTTGGTTTTACTTTGCTTGGGTTCGTTAAAGTACAATAAGTATCCTCTTTGTTTTCCTGGTGTTAATGCATAAAAAGCAGTTTCTAGTTTTTTATCTACTTTAAACATTTCTGCTAATTCTACTGGAATATTTTCTTTTGTTTTTTTAAACTCAACTTGTTGTCCGTTTTTTTCTAAAGCAATTGCTTCATTAATATATGCTTTAATCGTTGCTCGTATTTTAAGAATTTCATCTACAGTAGTAACTTTTAAAAGTCTATTGGCTTGAGTGTTTTCGCCAGCTTTTACCAACAACTTTTTTGAATCTTTTAAAAGCACTCCTTTAAAAAAACTAATGGAACAAAAGTTTTTAAAGGCAGCAATACACAATACATTTTTTCCTTTGTAAGTATAACAAGGAATACTCCATTTTATAGTTTCTGTTAATTCTGTTTCTAGTGCTATGGCTCTTAACAACTTTAACTCTTCTGTCCAAGTATGTACTTTACAATCTGGCGTTCCTCCAAGTTTACATCTAAAACAACCTTTTTCTAAATATTCATCAACAGAAGCTATCATTTAATTTAGATATTTGTAATGATAAACAAACAAAGCAGTGCAATTAAAGACATTGCTAATCCTACACCTAAAATAATTGGAATAGCTTTATTTCTTGGTTGTTGGTCTCTTTTTATATAAAACCAAATTAATAAACTTACCACACCTACAGGATAAGCAATAACTAATGCCATTAAATAAAACCAAACAAGACCAAAAATTGCGAACCATATAGCACACAAAATGGCTATCCAAAATAAAATATTGTTTATGCTCGTTTTACTAAGCATTATCTTTTAATCGCTCCACTATTTTAGCTTCTATTTCTTCTTTCAATTCAGGATTGTCTAATAGTATTTGCTTAACGGTGTCTTTGCCTTGACCTAATTTCTGATCATCATAGCTAAACCAAGAACCACTTTTTTGTACAATACCTAAATCTGCACCTATGTCAATTACTTCTGCTTCTCTAGAAATACCTTTTCCGAAGAAAATATCAAATTCTGCTGTTCTAAAAGGTGGTGCTAATTTATTTTTTACTACTTTAACTCTTGTATTATTACCAATTACATTGCTTTCTTTATCTTTTATAGCACCAATTCTTCTTATATCTAAACGAATAGAAGCATAAAATTTCAAGGCATTTCCACCAGTAGTCGTTTCTGGATTGCCAAACATTACACCAATTTTTTCTCTTAATTGATTGATGAAAATACAACAACAACTGGTTTTACTAATTGATGCTGTTAACTTTCTCATAGCTTGAGACATTAATCGTGCATGTAAACCCATTTTACTGTCGCCCATTTCTCCTTCTATTTCACTTCTTGGAGTAAGTGCCGCCACAGAATCGACAACTAATAAGTCAATAGCAGCAGAACGAATTAACTGCTCTGCAATTTCTAGTGCTTGCTCACCATCATCTGGTTGAGTGATGTATAAATTATCTGTATCTACGCCTAATGATTCTGCATATTTTTTATCAAAAGCATGCTCTGCATCAATAAAAGCACAAATACCTCCTTGTTTTTGAGCTTCTGCAATAGCATGTATTGCAATTGTTGTTTTACCAGAAGATTCTGGACCATATATTTCTACAATTCTACCTCTTGGTAGTCCACCAATGCCTAATGCTAAGTCTAATCCTAATGAACCAGTAGAAATTACTTCTGCTTCAATAACATTGCTATCGCCTAATTTCATTACTGTTCCTTTGCCAAATTGTTTGTCTAGCTTGTCTAATGTAAGTTGTAGTGCTTTTAATTTATTCTCGTTGTTTTCTTTCGCTGCCATTTTTGTATTTTTTATCGTTGAACAAAGTTATATTTATTTAGACGCATATTCTTAAGTTTTTCCATAAAATTTATGTAGAAATGCATAATTTTTTGTTTCTTGCTTAATCAAATATTAAAGTTGAATATTAATTAACTTAATTTTTAGATAAAAATTTTAAAAAAACAATAAAATCTTGCAACTTTGTGGGCTATTCTTACAACTATATTATGTAAACATTACCTAAAATGAAGAGTCGTGTAAAAAAATACACTAGCATCTATATCCTAGTAAACACCATTGGCGATATGCTTATTCTCAACTTTGGCTATGCTATTGGTATTTTGTTGAGTTTAAATTCTGAGTATAAAACAATTTTAGATCCAAAATATTTTACTTTTTGGCTGTTTTTAAATGTCAATTACTTAATTGCAGCCCATTTTTCTAATACATTTAACATTTTTAGAAATACTAAGTTCTATGATTTAGTTGGTGCTTTATTCAAGCTATTTATTATTCAAATTTTATTGAACTTTGCTTATATCGTAACCTTTAAAGACTTTTTTGCTACTTTTAAATTATCTAGACAAGTAATTTTTATTAACTTTTTAATTGCAGTTCCGCTAACTACTTTTTGGCGATTTGGCTTTATTAAAATTGCTAGATTTTATAGAGCAAGAGGTCATAATAATAGAAACTTGATGATACTTGGTGCTTCTGAAAGTGCTCAGCGATTTAGAGAAATGCTAGAACATCGTTTAGAATTTGGTTATGCTTTTTTTGGTTATTTTGATGATAATCCAAAACAATATCCAAACTATGTACAAAAAGAAATTAAAGGCAACCTAGAAGATGCTAAAGTATACATTCAAAGAAATATGGTAGAAGAATTGTTTATTGCCATTCCTAAAGATGAAAATCATACGATTCAAGAATTTATTGAGTTGGCAGAAGACAATTTAACCAGAGTTAAAATTATTCCAGACTTTAGTGGTTATTTACCTACTTCTTTTAATAAAGTAGATATTGATTACTATGGAAGTGTTCCTGTTTTAACCATTAGAGAAGAACCATTAGAAAGCTTTATCAATCAAATTATAAAAAGAGTATTTGATATTGTTTTTTCTATTTCGTTTTTATTCGTTTTTACACTTTTTATTTTTCCGATAGTTGCTTTATTGATTAAGTTAGGTTCTAAAGGACCAGTTTTATTTAAACAAAAACGGTCTGGCGTAAGAAATCAAGCATTTACAGTATATAAGTTTAGAACAATGTATGTTAATGATGAGTCAGATACTAAACAAGCAACTAAAGGCGATTCTAGAGTTACACCAATAGGTAAAATTCTTAGAAAATATAATATAGACGAAATGCCACAATTCTATAATGTATTATTAGGAGACATGTCTATTGTAGGACCAAGACCACATATGTTGAAACATACCGAAGAATACTCAAAAATAGTAGATAAGTTTATGGTGCGTCATTTAATTAAACCAGGAATTACAGGATTGGCACAAGTGAGTGGATATAGAGGCGAAACCAAAGACCCAAAAGACATGGAAAATAGAGTATTGAAAGATGTAGAATATTTAGAATCTTGGTCGTTAAAATTAGATATAGAGATTATTTTTAAAACTATATTTAGTACCTTTGGTGATAAAAATGCATATTAACAAGTCTTTTTTATTATTCCTTTTTGCCTTTGGTCTCTCTTTCTTCTTACAAGCTCAGCAAGAACAGCTTTACCTTAATAAAGACAAAGTATTAACTTATGAAAAGCAGTTAAATGGTTTTGATAAAGCTAGTTTTCACTCTGCTATAAAACCTTATAGTGCAGCAGAAGTCTATCAGTTTGTCTATCCAGATACAGCAATACAGTATACGCGTTTAAAAAAATCAGACTGGTTTTCTAAAATGATAAATGATATTGGTTACGAAGATATTTTGGCTTTTGATGAACATGGCTTTGTTAAATATTGGAGACCAACAGAAGTAGAAGAAGGCGTTACTTATGATGGTGTAGTTACAGACACTGGCTATGTAAACAGAAAATTTTATATTGCTATCAATCCAATTGTAAATATAGGTTTTGGCTATGACTTTTTAGGAAAAAATACCATTTACACAAGAACTATCGGTGGAGAAATTAAAGCAAACATAGGTAAAAAAGTGTCGCTATATACTGCTTTTACCAATACAGTTGCTAAATTTCCAGGATATGTTCATGTATACAATCTTCAAACAATTGCAATTCCAGGCGAAGCAAGGTCTCGTCCTACCACAAACGGAACGCTAGATTTTTCTTCTGCAATTGCTTACATTAACTATGCACCAATAAAGCAACTTAATTTTGAAATAGGTCAAGGCAAACACTTTATTGGCGATGGTTATCGTTCCTTATTGTTATCAGACAATGCTTATAACTCTCCATATGCAAAACTTAGCACTAACTTTTGGCGAATAAAATATACGGTAATTTATGCAGAACATCTTAACACAATAAGAAGAGGTACTGACTTTACATTAGGTTATCCAAAAAAATTAGCAAGTTATAATTATCTAAGTATAGATGCTGCAAAATGGCTACAATTAGGTGTTTTTGAAGGCATTATGTGGAAAAGAACTACAGCAGATGGAAACACTTTTTTCGATTATAATTACTTAAATCCAATAATAGGTGTTCGTGCTTTTCAAAAGAAATTAGACGAGCATACCAATAAAATATATGGTTTTAACGGAAAAGTAACGCTTCCAAAGTACAATGTATTATACGGTCAGTTGGCGATAAATAGTTGGGGAAAATCAAATAGTGTAGACAAGAGATTGGGCTATCAAGTTGGCTGGAAATATTTTGATGTAGGCAATGTCGCAAACTTAAACTTACAGTTAGAATTTAATAGTGTACGACCGTATATGTATCAAGGAAAAGACAGCACACTTTCTTATTCGCATTACAATCAATCGCTTGCACATCCAATGGGTGCAAATTTTAATGAGTTTTTGGCAAACATAAGCTATCAATGGAAAAGAGTGTATGCTAAATACAAAATGAGTTTTACCAAAGCAGGTTACGATTTAGTAGACAATACTCCAGATGATAATAACTATGGTGCAAACATATTAAAATCGTATACACAAGCCAGCAATCCAAATGATGTAAGCAAGTTTAATGGCGATCGTTACTCTATTTTTGATAATGAAGTTAGAGTAGGTTATATTTTAAATCCGAAAATAAACTTAGTAGTAGAAGCCAAACTACAATTAAGAAGTTACAAATTCAACAATCCATTATTTGACAGTTTTAAGAACAATTCTTTCGGATTTTCATTAAGCACCAACATCTTTAATAAGTATTACGATTTACCAATAATATATTAAACTTTCTAAATTTCTTTTACACTATACTTAAATTACTTACTTTTGTTCTTTTAAAGTAAAACACTATGTATAAATATCTTTTATCAATTGTATTCGTTGTATTAGTAAGCTTTTCTTTTGCTCAAGAAACAGTAGAAACAGAAACAACCAAAGGCATTTCGCCAGAAGTAAAAGAAAAAGTAAATAAAGCAAAAGATAGAATATTGCTAGAGTTTACATTAAATCAATTAACCAACAAACCAAAAGACTTTAAACTAAGTGCTTTATCAAGAGGATTTAATGCTTATTTTTTATACGATGTAGTATTAGGAAAATCGCAGTTTAGTATAGCACCAGGTGCAGGAATTGGCACAGAGAACTATTATCACAAAAAAAATGGAATTGCTTGGTCTAGCAATACACAATTGTATGATTCAATTACTAGTTTTCCTAGATTAAACGACTCTATCAATGTGAAAAAATCTAAGTTAGGATTAACTTATTTCGATATTCCTATTGAATTTAGATATCGTTCTAAGCCAAACAAAAAAGGAGCTTCTTGGAAAGTAGCAGCAGGTTTTAAAGTTGGCTTTTTACTAGGAAGCAAATGGAAATACAAAGGAGAAGACTTAAACACAGGAACTGGCGAAGTTAAATTTAAAGAGTTTAAAGTAGACAACATGAACAAAATTAGATACGGTACTTATCTAAGATTTGGTTATGGCTTAATCAATGTATTTGCCAATTACTCTATTTCTTCTTTATTTGAAACAGACAAAGGACCACAAATGCATCCAATAACATTTGGTATTGCCATAACTGGGTTGTAATACGCTGTTGTTCTTTTTTCATTCTTACGAAAAAAAAGAATTCGTTATTAGTAGGTTGAATTTAAACCTAATTCTAATTAATGTAAATGAGTTATGAATCAATAACTAAGCAAGTTAGTTTCTTTATATGCTAATCAATCTATATTTTTTGTAATTTATAAGTTTGAGATAATCTGTGTTTAAACTCACAAATTTGGTAAGGACGACAACTTTTAATTCTTATGTTTAAAATACGACCATAAATAAATTACTAGTACAAAAAACTGTGTAATAACCGTAGCAAAACTTGCACCAACTGCACCATAATTTGGAATATAGATATAGTTCAACACAATATTTAAAAGTGTTGCTATAAATAATGTTGGCAACATCATCTTAAAATTTTCTCTTGCAGTATGATAAGTTCCAAAAATATATAATAATCCAATAGGTAAAATATTGATGATTAAAATTGATAAAACATTTGACGAATACACTAAATCGGAATTATGATAAAGCAATTGAACAATATTCGTAGCATACATTCTTGTAATAAAAATGACTATAGCTGTAAATAAAATCATAGCAAGAGACAGTTGTAATACAACTTTATGATTAGTTTTTTTATTATTGATATTTTTAGCAAAGAATGGCAACAAAATTATAGCAATGAGATAAGCAAAATTGTTAAATGCATCTATTAGTCGATAGCTTTGAGCATAAATTCCAGCATCATAATCTGATTGCATTTGTTGTAGCATTACACTATCTATTCTGTAGTAAATACTCATTAAAAAAAACACAAAAACATAAGGCAACAATTGTTTTAGTATTGGTTTGATTTGATAAATATCTATAAATAATATTTTTTCTTTTCTATATTGATTAATTACGATGATACTTACCAATAATGTAATAGTATAAGCAATGGTTTGTGCTACTACAAAACTATTGATAGATAATGGAATTTTTATTATAGGAAACCACAATAGCATTCCTACAAAAAAAATCATGAGTAATTTATCTAAAACAGAAAGTAAGCTGTCTTTAAAAAAATGTTGATTAGCACTTACATTACTTCTAAAATAAATAATAAAAGACAATAGAATTTGATTAATTAATATCCAATAAAATATTTTTTGATGAGTATAATGTAATGGCAATGCAATGATAAAACTTACTACGAAAAAAAGTATAGCTGTAATTAATTTGATAGATAATAATTGTGGTAACAGATTGTCGATTGTTTTTTCACCTTTGGCAATTTTTACTACATTATAGTTTTGTATGCCTAAATCTAACAGAAACTGAAACAGATAAGAAAAGTTGAGTATCGCAAAATAAGTTCCGTAAACAGTTTCGCCTAATTGATTTTGAACAGTTCTGTCAATACCAAAAATCCAGAATGGTTTTACTAATAAATTAACGAATAGTAAAAAAATAATATTCCAAATAATATTTTTATTGTTGATATTTTTTTTAATCCAATTCATTTAATCCAGCTAAAAGTATAGTACAAGCTTGTTTAATTTCGTCTTCTGTAATAATTAATGGTGGAGCAATGCGTAGGCAATTATCGGCAAATAAAAACCAATCGGTAACCAAACCATTATTTAAACCATATTGAATTACTTGTTGTACTGCTTCAAAATTGTTTAAATGTACTGCCATCATCAAACCACAATGTGTAATTTTTTGTATTTGATAATGCTGTAACAATTCTAGAAATAACTTATTTTTATTATCAACAGATTGATATAATTTTTCTTCTACAATAACTTTTAAACTAGCCAAAGCAGCAGCACAACAGACTGCATTTCCACCAAAAGTTGTAATGTGTCCCAACACTGGATTATTGGTAAAACTATCCATTAGTTTTTTATTAGCAATAAAACAACCAATAGGCATTCCTCCACCCAATCCTTTTGCCAACAATAAAATATCTGGAACAACGCCAATTGCATCTAAGCGAAACATACTACCAGTTCTACCACAACCTGTTTGTATTTCATCAAAAACCAAAAGTGTACCTGTTTCGTTACATTTATTTCGTAGTGCATTTATCCATGCAGTATCACCAACAATTACACCAGCTTCTGCTTGAACCAACTCTATAAAAACTGCTGCTGTTTTTGTAGTGATTTTATCAATATCCTTAAAATTATTATATGTAATTTGATTGCAATCTGGAACTAATGGTCGGAATGCTTGTTTAAAATATTCATCGCCTAAAATACTCAATGCACCTTGAGTACTTCCGTGATACGATTTGTAGCAAGAAATGATTTCTGTTTTGCCAGTGTATCGTTTGGCTAATTTCATAGCACCTTCGGTAGCTTCTGCTCCACTATTGGTAAAATAAACACTGTTTAATGAGTTTGGTAGTAAGTCGCAAATGTACTTAGCTAATTGCACTTGTGGACTCATAATCATTTCGCCATAAACGAGTGTATGCATATACGACGCTGCTTGTTCTTGTATCGCTTGAACCACTTTTGGATGACAATGACCAACATTGCTTACGGAAATACCAGCAATTAAATCGAGGTATGCTTTATTGTTTTCATCGTAGAGATAAACACCTTGTGCTTTGCTAATTTGTAAAGCCAGCGGATTTGGTGATGTTGGTGCAATGTGTTGTAAAAAAAGCTGTCGTAAATTCATTGTTGCAAAGATAGAGGATTTAGATATCTCTTTATGAATAGAATTATATTATTAGATTTTTTGTTGTTTATTATTTATATCTTATAACCCAGCCAATAAAAAACACTTATAATCAATGCTATGATTCCCAAAATACTAAATAAATACATTAAAAAATTATAATTTGTAAGCAGATATTTTCCATTTGACTGAACAAGGACTGCAAGTTCAGGATTGTCTGGAAGATACTTTAAAGTAACATAGTCATTTAACTTATATTTTTCACGATCAAAACGACTAATAGGTACATCAAATGTAAAGTATTGATGTGTTTGAGTTGGTGTTGTTTTCAATACACTTGAATCTGTATCATTAAGCATGTCTTCAAATGAAACCTGAAATCTATTTACTGTATCTTTTTCGTGATAGGCAATCTGCATCCAATAATCTGTTTTATTATAAATGGTTGGTTTTCCTCCAGGATGCTGTACGCTTCTTGTTGGACGATTGGTGAAACCTATAATCTGTCCTTTAACCGTGATGCCTTTTTGGTCTAATGCTTTTTTAAATATTTGTGTTTTTTTGTTTTTAGTCCAACTACGATAAGCTATAGATAGCAAGAATATAGCTCCTAAAAATAAAAAGATAGAAAAAAGTTTTGTGAATTTCATTGCTGGTAATTTTTCCATTTCTGAATAGTTTCTTTAATTCGATTTTTTAGTCTAGGTGGTCGATGAAGAATAAAAGGTTGTTGTTGTTTAAATGATTGATTTGATAAAAGTTCCATATTGCCGAAAAAAAGCGTGATATAATGTTTCTCTCTTTGCCATTTTTCTATATAATTCATATGTTGAAGTACGCTAGCTTGTTGCTCTTCGGAATAAGTCAGTAATCTTTCAAAATGGACAACAATTGGAATGATAATAAAATATTGTTCGTGTATAATGGATAACATATTTTCAGCAATCTTGGTAGTGTATGGATCGCAATTCCAATGTCGATGTTCAAACAATTCAGTTTTGGCTTTAGATTGCTCTATTAAGGAAGTTGTTAATGGACGATCAGTAAAGAAAACAGCAAAAATTTCGTCTTTATGATTGAATGTATATTGATAATCTGATAGTTGAGCTGTGCTAGGATTTATATTTCCTTTATTCGTATACATTACTTCAAACAAATGATTTTGGTGTACTGAAGACCATTGCTTATTTTTCCTAGCAACTTTGTGCATTTCTTCTATTTGAGTTAGCTTCTCTTCACCATACTCAATTATTTGTGCTAGTATTTTCTCTTCTGGAAATAAATATTTTTGAACGGTTTTAATGTCATCAATTACATGACTGATTACATATTGTCCAGAAAAAGGATGTTGACTATTTCCAGTAACACGCTCTAGGTTTTCATACCATTGATCTATTCGATGCTTAAAATCTTCGTAAATAGTACTAGCATGCAAACATTTTTGAATGCGTTTTTTTACATCATCAAAACTAGCATTATTCCAAATCTCTTGGTGTATGTTAGTCACTATTTGACTATAGTCTACATACTCTATAATGCACTTATGACTAGAACGATATTGAAAAAAATCCCAAGTTTTATAGATAAATCGTCTTGCTTGTCTATCAACCTCTTTGTCAATCATTATGTCTAATTCATTAAAATTACTTATCTTAGAACCTGTGCTTGAATATACTTAAAATTAAACAATAATGAAAGTCTAGCTAGTGCGTATATTTTTAAGAGAAGCCATATATCGTTTTTTTCTATTTATAGTGGTGTCTAGTTGCTGTTTACTTTCATGCAATCAATCTATGAAGCATAGCAAAGAAGATACTATAAATTTAAATGAAATAGAATACAACTTTTATACTCCTAGTGTAAAAACTATTTATCAATATGCTCTTAATAACACATCAGAGAAAGATAGAGAAGCATTACAAATAGCTGTAACAAAAACATTACTTTATTTGTCAGAAACAAATCCTAGTTATTTGTTTTGGAAAACGCATGCTACAAATTTAGATGAAGTGATTATTATGAATCAAGATAAAAATAAAGCACTTGTATTTATAACAACCATTAAAGCTACAAAACATGGTACATCAAAAATGGTGGCAGCTAGTAAACAAGAAGATGGCTCTTGGTTAGTATCTACTAAAGGACTACCTAATTTTACCTATGAATACGATGAAAAGCAACGAAAAGGACAGCTTTTTACTGAGCGTGAGATTTTGTTTCACAATCTTCAAAAACTAGCAGATGATGGTCTTGTTTTATTTGAACAAGTCAATCAAGAGTATATTAATACTAAGTGGTTTTAAAATATGAATATATAAAAACATATTTTTTATGAAAATATTTCAAAAAATATTTCTTATACTATTGTCTTTATTTTCTTTTCAATGTTGGAGAGGTACAAACACTAATGCAACTAAGAACGAAAATTTTTCTGCAAAACGCGTAGCACCTGTAGTTGTTAATCCAATAGTAGTAAATGGAATTGAATATAGTGTAGCTATCAATAAAGTAATTGCTTCTAATCCTAAAACTCGAGCAATATATTGGAAAAAGGAAATTTATCCAATTCACTATGTGGAAGATCTTGAGCGAGATGTTCAAGACATTCATATTGACTCTCTTTATCTTCGAGATACTGTTCTAATTATTCGTAATGAGAACAAACAATTCTTTGAACTAAACTTGGAAAATCAAAAAGTATTACTAATTAAAAAATAATATTTTATATAAACTTAATTTTATTAAACAAATGATTTATTCTAACAACTATTTTGGCTACATTCTTAAATTTTTCAGAAAAAATAAATATTGGCTAATAAAAAACATCACTAATATGAGCAATGTATTTCTTTTGAGTTTTGTACTCTTATTAAGTTCTTGTCAGGGAAATAAAACAACTAAAATTGATTCTAATTCATCAACAGTTGTAGATTCAGTTTCAGATTTCAAAAAACAAAAAGTACAACAGTACAAGGAAAAAAGTATAGAAGAGCAGATAGATGAACGCGTAAAATATATTGATTCTATAAAGCCAATGGCTAACAAAGGAACAATAGAATTAGAGGAATCAACAGAAGGTGGAGAAGCAACTTTTTACTATTATGAAAATCGACTAATTAAAATTGAAACACATCATTTTGGTGAAATGGGAAAAAAGGATAGCTATTATTATGCTGATGAAAAATGGAAGTTGATTTTTTATCGAGAAATACTTGAGCAGTATAGTCAGCCAATTTATCTTTCAGATGCTGAAAATATAAAATCTGAAATTTTTCAAACACAACTATTTATCAGAGATAATCAGTTAATTAATTACAAATTTTTAGGAGATTATGATACTGCAATGGCTGAAGAAGAAGCTGAAGCAATAATGCAACAAACGATTGATAAGTATAACTACTATTTAGAAATAAGTCAATAACACAGTAATATATAAAATTATACAAATAAAACTTATTTGTTTTTATTAAACTTATTATTTGGTGAATATTAACTAAACAGAAACTCCATGTTTTGTAATAGATTTTTTCTTTTAATTCTTATTTGAGAAGAGTTATCTTGTATTTTAATTCAACCGTATAAGCTTTGCAAGTTTTATTATTAACGCAGAGTCCCTTTTAGGAGACTCTGCTTTGAATGCTAATAGAACTTATTTGTTTGTATTAAACCTATTACTTTATGAGTATTAACTAAACAGAAACTCCATGTTTTGTAATAGATTTTTTCTTTTAATTCTTATTTGAGAAGAGTTATCCTGTATTTTAATTCAACCGTATAAGCTTTGCAAGTTTTATTATTAACGCAGAGTCCCTTTTAGGAGACTCTGCTTTGAATGCTAATAGAACTTATTTGTTTGTATTAAACCTATTACTTTGTGAGTATTAACTAAACAGAAAATCCATGTTTTGTAATAGATTTTTTCTCTTATAACAACTTGAGATTCTAGCTTAATCTATCATACTATATAATTTGCCTTTTTTAATTTCGTCTTTTAAATATACAAAATCAACAAAATCATTCATATTAGCACTGTTGTATTCTTCGCTTGGCACAGTAATGGTTATTGTAGTATAGTTGCCAATTGGTTTGCTAGCTGAAGTATTCAAATTATCAAAAATAGCATCAATTTTATCATCAATATTTTTGGCATCTTTTGGATTGATTTTTTCTTTCGGTTGAACTATTGCTGTAGTATCTTCAAATACTGCCAAAGTTAAATACCTTTCTTTGGTTTTTCCTTTGTTGGTAACTAGTTTGTCTTTAGCAATGACTTGTGCTTTGGTTTTAATGCCTTCCTTACGCAATTTTTTATTGTACTGTCCGTTTTGTAGTGCTACAAAAGCAAAGAAGCAAAAAAAGAGTAAGCCAATAACAATACCTCCAATTTTTAATTTTTTATCGTTTGTCATAATTTTATATTTTTTTATTTATTAATATTTTCGCAAGGAAATGCTTCAAAAGAAGTTCCATATCCACCGATAGTATTTGTAGAATAACCACTGCCTGTATATTCTTGATAAATTTCATAATATTTAGACATCTGACAATTTCCTGTTGAATTGTCTTTATAAACAATACAAGCATATTGTCTTCTGCCTAAAATTTTACCTGTAACTTCATGATATTTTATTTTCCAATCATCGCTAATTAAATTGACTTTTAGTAGTGTTCTGTCCCATTTTTTTGTTGTAGATTCTTTGTTGAATGCTTGTATAAATAGTGTTTCCGTTGCTTTATCTGTTCTAACTGCTGGCAACATTGTTTTATTTGCAATTTTGGCATCTGCTTTTGTACTAACTTCTTTTTTATATGCTTCTTTAGATGATATTTTGTATTGACTTGTTATAGCATCTAACTTTTGTTTAGCTTGTTGCACTTTAGTTTCGTTTGGATAAAACGCTGAACAAATTTGCCAATACTGATTGATAGCAGTATATCTGTCGTAAGCTACATCTAATCCAAAATCTAAATCTTTTTTAAGTGTTTTAACTGTAAAATCAATATTGTCTGCAGCAGAAAGTACTGTTGGCTTGTGCTTTTCTAAATCGACCAAATTTAAATCTATGTTCTTGACTTTATCAATTGTTTCTTGACTTGGTTCTTGTGAATTGACAAACTCGCTAACAATTTGATTGAGTTCTATTTTTTGATAATAGGCATCGTTTGCAGATTGATAATTTGTAGCTTTTTGATTAATACCACTTTCTGCTTTCTGTTGAAGTGTAGCAATTTCTTTTTCTTTACTAGAAAAATCTACACTAGGATTTGCCTTTTTTAGTTTTTCTAGATTATTAATCATTGCATTGATTTTAGCATTGACCATAGTATACTTGCCTGCTTCTAAATATTGTTCTGCACTTGCTTTACTCGTTTCATACGCTTTTAAATAAACAGCAGATGCTCCTGTTAGATTGCTTTGCGTGTATCCAAGATGAATACAACAAATCAACAATGTAATAGTTAATATTTTTTTCATTGTTTTATTTTATAAATAAAATTAAATACGACCGCTTTAAAATTTAAATTTATTTTATAAGTGATGATTTTAAGTTTATAAGTGATTTGAAAAAAACTAGTAAGTATATAACATTAGCTTTTTCTGCTACGAAATTTTGCTATAAACCCAAATTACGCAGTAGAAAAAATAGGTTTTCATTTTGTTTGTTTATAAGGTGGCGTAGCTACGCCACGCTTTACTACTTAAAAGCTATTGCCAATAAAGTTGAAGTACTACGCACTTCCTATTTAGAACTAGCAGTATGAAATACTTCAATTGGAGTAACCATATGTGTAACTCATAGTATAAAAAGTACCTAATGTGTAATTTATTATTTTACATTTTCGCAAGGAATTAGTTCTTCTGTAGTAGAAGTACCTTCGCCATTACTGTAACCAGAACCATTGTATTGTTGATAGACTTCAAAGAAACGATACAAGTAACACTCGCCTGTGTTGTTGTCTTTAAAAGCAATGGCTGCTGCTCGTTTTCTTCCTACAATAACACTAGTGTATTTATTGGTAAGTATTGTCCAATCGTTTTCTAACAAATTTATTTTAAGTAGTGTTCTATTATAACCTTGTTTTTTGCCTTCGTCTTCGTATGCTTTTTTAATGATGTTTTCTGCTGTTACATCTTTAGTTACAGCACTTGGCATTTTTTTATTTTTTAGATATTCAGCATACTGAGCTTTTGCATTGGCTTTAATTCCTGCTTCGCCACCAATTTCTTTGTCTAATGCGTCAAATTTTGAATAGGTTTCTTTTATTATAGTAGAATTTGGTATTAGTGTTGACATTGTTTGCCAATATCTTTTTTGATTTACGAATTTGTTATAGTGAATGAGTGCTTCTTGTACAATTGGTACTTCTGTCATTAATGATTTTATATTAGGTAAATCGTTATTTATAGTAGTTGCGGCATATTCTTCTACTACTTTTTGGTAATTGCTCATGTCTATTGTTGAAATATCTAGTGCTAACAATTCTTTTGCAGTTGCTTCGTCTAAGCTTTTTGTGTTTTTAATAATTTCTAACTTATCTTTAATTTTTATATTATTGTAGTATTGTTCTTTAGTGTCTGCTTTTAGTTGTTGTGCTTCTGTTGATTCTTTACTGCATTTTGATTTAAAATCGTTTAATTTTTGTTCTAACTCGGCTGTATTGTAGCTTGGATCTTTTTTCTTTATGGTTTCTAACATTTTTTCTAGTGTTGCTATTTTTGCTTCGGCTGTTTTATATAAACCTTTGTCTAAAGATTCGTTGGCTGTTTTTAATTGTTGTTCGAAACCATTAATTTGAATTTTTGCTGGACTATTCATTTGTGAAAAAGTTTGTGATTGAAATAATATGAATAAAACGGATACTAAAAATATTTTTTTCATGTTGTAGTATTTTACTGTTAAAAGTGATTAAAAAAACTACCTTTTTTGTCGTAATTTTTTAAGTGCTGTTTTTGTATTTATAAGTGCTACTATTTATTTTATAGGTGAAGTGAAATGATTTTAGTGTTTTGGTTTGTGAAGACACAAAACAAAGTATAGCTTTTAACGCAGCGTCCTCTTTGAGAGACACTGCTTGGAAAGGAATGTCATTTATTTTATAAGTGATGAGAAAATATTTTACTTAATTTTTTTAGATAAGCTACGCTGTATTTTTGAAGTGTATTTTTATTGCTAATAAAGTTAAATTGATACGCCGTTTTTTAATGATATAATTATATATTATGCTAAATTTGTTTATAAAATATTCTTATTTTTTTCGAACTTGTTTTGGAATCTTTTAAAAACAGATTCTGAAACAAGTTCAGAATAGAGTAGTATATTATTTTAATTAATATTTGTAATATTTAAAATTTTGATAGTGTTTTATAGCAGACTTTTGCATAAGGGATAGAACGGAAAGCCCACAGTGAAGTTGTAAACGAACGAGGACTTGTAGTGATAGCCCGACCGAAGGTTATGCCATAAGAAAAAAATTAGTCAATGGTTATTGATGAGATATTGCATAACGAATTCTTTTTTGCGTTGTGCTATTGGTATTTCGCTTCCGTCGGAAAGTATGATAAATCCGCCATCTTGTTTATCGATTTGTTTGATGTACTGTAGGTTGACTAGGTGCGAGTGGTGTGTTCTGATGAAACTGTGTGTTTGCAACATTTGCTCTAACTCTTTGAGTAGCTTGCTGACTACAATTTTTGGTTCGTTGTGTAAGTGAATGATGGTATATGCTCCGTTGGCTTCGCAGCGAATAATTTGACTGGTTTTTACAAAATAAATAGATTTGTTATCTTTTAATACGATTTTTTTGTCTGTATGAATTTGATTGATTTCTTGTTTTAGAATTTCTACTTGTTGTTGTAAATAATTTTGTTTGGGCAACTCTAATGCTTTGTTTACTGCTACAATTAGGTCTTCTGCATCGATTGGTTTTAGTAAATAATCTAAGGCACTTTGCTTTATTGCTTTTATGGCATACTGGCTGTATGCTGTAGTAAATATTACTTGTAGTGGAATGTGTTTTACTGCATCTAAAATGTAGAAACCATTGCCATCGTTGAGTTGTATGTCTAAGAAAATGAGATCAGGTTGTAAGTCGGTTATTAGTCTAATTGCTGTGGCAACACTATTGGCAGATGCGATGATGTTTAACTCTGGACAGTGTTTTTCTATGTCTGATTTTAATGCAGAAATTGCTTGTATTTCGTCATCAATTATAATTGTTTTCATAATTTAATTTTTTAATTGGTATTATAATATCCACTTTTGTTCCTGTAGCAATGTTTTTTTCCATTAAATCGGTAATAATAAATGTACTACTGCTGTCAAAAAGTTGTAATCTTTCTTTTACAATATCAATAGCTTTTGAAGTGCTTTGTTTGTTTTGTTGTCGTGATGCTGCATTGGCTCTTCCTATTCCATCGTCTTGAATAGTGCATAGTAAATGGTTGTTTTGTTTAATAAATTGTATCGTTAAATTTCCTTTTTCTGTTTTTGGAGCTAAGCCATGTAGTATTGCATTTTCTACAATTGGTTGAATTAATAGAAATGGAAAGGCAATTTCGTTACTATTAAGATTTTTATCTATAGTAATGTTAAAATCAAATTTGTTTTGATATCTTATTTTTGTTAGATATAAGTATAGTTGTAACATTTCAATTTCATCTTGAAGCGAGCTGTATTGATTTTCTTGTTCTAGAAGCTTTCTGAGTAGTTTTGAAAATTTGGCTATAAAATCGTTGGCTTTTGTAGCATTGCCTTCTGCATAATATCCTTTAATGGTATTGAGTGCATTAAAAATAAAATGTGGATTCATTTGCATTCGCAATGCTTTTTGTTCTAGTTCTATAATTTGTTTTTCTGCTTGTATTTTTTCTTTTTCTATTTTATTTTTTTCGTTGATTTGCTTTATTCTGATTTTAAACATCCAAAAAATAATTAATAATATTAGTGATATAGTTATTATTTTAAACCAAATTGTTTGCCAAAAAGCTGGTAGTATTTTAAAACTAACAGATTGAATATTGCTTTTTATATCTTGACTATTAACGCAATAAATTTGAAAGGTATAGTTGCCAAACGGTAGTTTTTTAAAGTTAATCGTGTTGCTATTGGTTGATGTCCAGTTGTTTTTGTCTTCTTTAAATTTGTAGTAATATACAACATTGCCATGGTCTTTATAAGATATGCCAGAATATTCAATATAAATATTATTATTATTGTATTTAAGTGTATTGTTTTTAATTGGTTTTCCGTTGTTTAGTATATTATTTATTATACAGATTGGCTTAGTATAATTTTTTTGTAGTAGTACAATAGGAAAACTTATTAAACCATCATTTGTTCCTAAGTAAATTTTATTGTTAAATACTTCTATTGCTCTAATAGATTGATTTTGTAATCCGAAATTAGAATTGTAACTCTCTACGCTACGCAAGGATAAATTAGTATTAATCGAAATTTTATTTAATCCGTTTATTGTTCCAACTAAATAAGTCAATCTGTCAAGTTGAGTTATACAATAAATACTGTTGCTATTTAAATTGTTTGATTCATTAATATTTAATATAATTTTATTATTTTTTATTAATAATATTCCGTTTGACTCTGTACCTACTAAGAGCGTTTGTGTGGTACTATCGTAGTATAGTGTAGTGATTAAATCGGAAAGTGCTTCGGAGTTTTTTCCTAAGAAAATAATGCTATCGTTTGCTTGTTTGTAGTATAGACCATTGTTTGTACCTATCCAAATTTGTTGTTTGTTATCGGCACACAATACATTCGTTTTTCTATTTAATATAATATTATTTATTATTTTATATGGAAATGTTTTATTGAGTTGGTTTAATGGAAATTTAGACAAGGAAGTAGTTGCGTAGTAAAAATTATTATTTAAAGCAAGGATGTCGTTACCACTTACTTCAATGAAAGAATGCTTATTTTTTCCTATAATTTGTAGTCCTGTTTTTCCTACAACAAAAATAGCATCATTGATTTTTCTAAAAGCACAAATTCGGTCTTTTCGTTTATTGGCATTGTCTAATTGATATGTATTAATTAAATTATTATATAAAGTATAATATTCATTATTGTAAGATCCAATCCATAATTTATTATCGATAACTGACAGACAAGTTATCTTGATGTCCTTCAGATGGTTAATGACATCCATAGCTGGAATAAATAGAACACCTCTATTTAGTGTCGTAATCCAATAATTGTTCTCTATGTCTTTTACAATTCCACTAATAATATCTTCTTTAAAATAATGTTGTTGTATGGTACCTTGTTTTAGTTTATACAATCCTTTTTTAGTGCAAATCCAGATAATATCATCTTCAAAATATAGATAGGTAATTTCTACATCTTCTTGTAGTGTATACAGTAGTTTTAAATTATATTTATCTGCTATATAAATACTGTTTTTTCCTGTTACATATATTTGTTTATTGTGTTTGAATGTTCTGATAGGAACTTTAATGTCTGATATTTTATGATATATTTTTTGTGGATATTCATAAATTAAACCTTCTGATATAACAAAATATTGTTGGTCTTCATTCCAAATTCCCCAAGCACTCTGAAGGTTTGAATTCCAATGTCGTACTATATTGTCTTTATCAATCTCAAAAACTTCTCCATTTCGATAAGATAAACTAATGCTTTGGTTGTCATCTTCAGTAAAATCTAATATATAGCCAGTGCCATTTATTTGCTGAAGCAATTTACTATTCTTATAACTATAAAAAGTATTATTAATTAATAAAGATGGTTTTCCGTTTAGTGTTAATAGCCAAATTCTGCCTTTGCTATCTTTATGCATTTTAATGACTTCATTACTACTCAAGCCATCACTAGTATTATAAGTTTGAAAATCTTTTCCATTGTATTTTACAACGCCAAGTCCTGTAGTAAACCAAATAATGCCTTTGTTATAAAATACAGAATAGATATTGTCTGTTGGCAGACCATCTTTGGCAGTATAATTTATATAAAACGGATCTGTTTGAGCAAAGAGTACAAAGCAGTAATATATTAAGATACAGCTAAAGAACAGCCGTTTCATTTGGTTTTTTTATTAAAGCTAAGTAAAGAAAGTGGTTTAGTTTAATTTATTAAACTATAATTTTTGAAAAAATCAGTTATAAATGCTTAGCACTCGTTTGTAAATGTAATCCTTGCAGTTATATTTTTACTTTATGGTGTTTTGTGTGAGATGAATTAGATTTCTGTTTTTACAGGAATGACAAGTTTATTATAAATACTGATTGATTTCGTTGAGAATTACATTTGCTGGCATTGCTCCTGCTTTTCTCCATAGCATTTTTCCATTTTTAAATAGTGCTAACATTGGCACACTCATAACATGATATTGTTGTGCTAACTGTTGGTTTTTATCTATATCAATTTTAATGATGCGTAGTTTATCGCCAGTAAGTTTTTTTAACTGCGAGAGTATTGGTGGCATTTGTTGACAAGGACCACACCAAGTTGCAAAGAAATCTACTAAAACTGCTTGATTACTACTAATGATATTATTGAAGTTGTCTTTCATCTTACTTTAAAAATCATCTTCCCAAGCAAGCATTCCGCCTTTTAAGTTGACTAAGTTTTCGTATCCTTTGTTTGATAAGAATTTGCAAGCTTGTCCACTTCTGTTGCCACTTCTACAATAAATAAAAAGTGTTTTGTCTTTATCTAATTCTAGAATTTTTTGCGGAAAACTTGGATCCATAAAATTAATGGCAATATGTCCTTCAATACTATTTTCTGCAATTTCTGCTGGTGTTCTTACATCAACTAATATAGCATTATTATTTTCTTCTAATGCTTGTTTAAAGGCAATTGGTTCTAAATCTTGATACATAGTATGTTATTTTACGATGTGAATATACTAATTTATATTACAAGAACCATTACTACAACTTCCTATGTTAAATATTGCCATGAGTGATAAAATTGCTCCTAGTACAATAAAAATATAATCGGTTGTTTGAATAGATGAAATGGTAATGATTAGTCCTAAGATTAATCTTAAAACTCTAACAAAATTCCATTGTTGTAATAGGCGTTCTTTCATAATGTGTTTTTTAATGTGGTAATTTTTCTCGTATTAAACCATACACCCAAGTTCCGGCAATAGCACTTAATAAAGTAATGATTGCTGAAAAATAGCCAAATCCAATTTGTGCAAATAATGGTCCAGGACATGCTCCAGTAATTGCCCAACCTGCTCCAAATATTAATGCTCCAAATATATTTCCTTTATTAAACACTTTGTCTTTAAACTCAATTGGTTCACCATAAATAGATTTTCCTTGAAATTTTTTAATCAAAGCAACTGAAATAACTCCAACAACAACAGCACTTCCTATTATACCAAACATATGAAACGATTGAAAGTGAAACATTTCTTGTATTCTAAACCAAGAAACAACTTCGGCTTTTACAAATATAATTCCGAATAATATACCAACCACAGTGTATTTTAAGTTGTACCACCAAGGATGTTGTAAATGCGATTCGTTTACACAGACAGCATCTAATTCTCTGAGTTCTAAGTCTTGTTCTTCTTGTAAATTATTATTAATTGTATTCATTATTGTAGCATTTTAAATATAAGTGGTAAAATAAAATTAGAAACTAAAATTCCGCCCATCATAAAACAACAAGTGGCAACTAATGATGACCATTGTAAATTAGATAAACCCATGATAGCATGACCACTCGTACAGCCACCACCATATCTTGTACCAAAGCCAACCATAAATCCACCTATTACTAAAAAGATTAAACCAGTAAGCGATAAAATTTTGTCTGTACCAAAAATATCTAAAGGCAATAAACCAGAAAAATCTTTAACGCCCCAAGTTTGTAACATAGAAAATGTTTTTGGATTGATGTCGACTGGATTTGGATTTTTAAGTAGTGTTGCTGCAATAATGCCACCCATTAAAATTCCACCTACAAAGAATAAATTCCAAATTTCTTTTTTCCAATCGTATTGAAAGAATGGAATTTTTGCTGGTAAACACGCTGCACAAATGTGTCGCATAGACGACGAAATACCAAAGTGTTTGTTGCCTAAGATTAAAAGTGTTGGAACGACTAATCCGATGAGTGGACCTGCTACATACCAAGCCCAAGGTTGCTTTAAAAATTCTAACATATAGTGTAATTTATAAATTATTTTTTACATTTTGCCAACTTCCACCATTATATACTTGTGTAAATCCATTTTTTTGTAAAATGTTTTTCGCCATACCACTACGATTTCCAGATCTGCAACATACTACTATTGGTGCGTCTTTTTTAAGCTTCTTTAGATTTTGTTGTAGTTGGTCTAATGGAATATTAATTGATTTTGGAACATGTCCACTAGCAAATTCAGATTTACTTCTTACATCAATAATAATGGCTCCGTTATTTAAAGTTTCTTTTAGATTAACACTGTTATCTTTAAATATGTTTTTTATAAAATTTATCATGTTTTTTTATTTGAAATTTATGTTCTACTTTAAAATTAATTAGTTGTGTTTTTTCCACTTTGTCTTGATACAAAGTGGAGCAAAAATCAAGAAAAAATGATCGCTCCACGCTTGTAGCTACGCTTAGCCGCCGCATTTTTTCATCCTACGCTTCTTTTTGCCAATAACATTAATTTTTTTCTTTTTTATTTTAATGTTGATGGACAAACGAATGCTGTTTTAGGAATATCAGTGCTAGCAATGGCATTAAATCCACCAGTAACATCTACTAAGTTATGAAAACCTCTTGCTTTTAAAATAGAAGCAGCAGTCATAGAACGATAACCACCAGCACAGTGAATATAGTAAGTGTCGTTGTGATTTATGTTTGGCATCCAATCGTTGATATAATCTAATGGTTTGTTTTCTGCATTTACAATATGTTCTGCATCATACTCGCTTGGTTTTCTAACATCAAGAATAGAAATATTGTTATTATTTGCAACTAAAGAAGCTAAATCAGCTGCACTTATAGTATCTACTGCATCTGTTTCTTTGTTGGCTGCTTTCCATGCGTCAATTCCACCATCTAAGTAACCCAATGTATTGTCGTAACCTACTCTAGCCAATCTAGTAATTACATCTTCGGCTCTGCCTTCATCACACACAATTAAAATAGGTTGTTTAATATCTGTAATTAATGCACCAACCCAAGGAGCAAACTGTCCATCAATTCCTATATTAATAGATTGTGGAATGTGTGCTTGAGCATAGTTATCTTGATTTCTTGTATCTAAAATTAAGGCATGTGTTTCTTCTGCTATGTTTTCAAACTCATCAGCAGACAAAGCATTGAGTCCTTTATTAAAAACGCTGTCAATACTTTCGTAACCTTGTTTGTTCATCATGGCATTTTTTGGAAAATACTGTGGTGGTGTAGTTAAACCAGTAGTAACTTCTTTAATAAATGCTGCTTTATTTTCGGCTTTAAGTGCATAGTTGTTTTGTTTTTGTTCGCCAAGTGTACTAAAAGTTTCTTTACTCATATTTTTACCACAAGCAGAACCAGCACCATGTCCTGGATAAATAATTACATCATCTGGCAAAACCATAATTTTGTTGTGTAGCGAATCGTAGAGATGACCAGCCAAGTCTTCTCTTGTTAAATTAGTTTTGATTGCTAAGTCAGGTCGTCCTACATCTCCAATAAATAAAGTATCGCCAGTAAATACGCAAAAAGGTTGGTCGTTTTCATCTAGTAAAAGATAAGAAGTAGACTCCATCGTGTGTCCTGGTGTGTGCAATACTTTAATTTTGATATTGCCTAAAGGTAAGATTTCGTTGTCTTTTGCAACATGAGCATCAAAACCAGTTTCTGCGTTTGGACCATAAACAATTGTAGCACCAGTTTTTTCTGCTAAGTCGATATGACCAGAAACAAAATCTGCATGAAAATGTGTTTCTAATACATACTTAATTGTAGCATTGTTTGCCTTTGCTTTTTCTATGTACGGTTGTACTTCTCTTAATGGATCGATAATGGCTACTTCACCATTGCTTTCGATGTAATAAGCAGCTTCTGCTAAACATCCTGTGTAAATTTGTTCTACTTTCATTTTATATTTAATTATTATTTTTTAATTAATTCTACAAACAACTCTTTGTCTTTTCTTGGCTCAATTGAGTTATAGCAATTTTCCATATGTTTAATTTGAAATTGATTTTGAAATAAATCAATATATTCTTCTTTGTTTCCACCAAAAGGAGGCAAATCTACATTAGGAAAAGAAGTATTAAATAATACACCAGCTAATTTTCCATTAGTATTTAATAGTTGATGCATGTGTGCTACATAGTTTTTTCGTAATGTTGGATTTAAAGCACAGAAAAAAGTCTGTTCTAAGATGTAGTCATATTTTCCGTAGTGATTAAAAAAATCACCACAAATAATGGTTAGTTGTTTGCCTATATATTGTTCAAACTGACTAATTATTTTTTGACATAGTTGTGCAGATATATCTATTACTGTGATATTGGCAAACCCATTTTCTAATAAATATTGTGCTTCGTAAGCATTGCCACAACCTGGAATTAAAATTGCAGCATTTTTGTTAGTAATAGTATCAATATAGTTTTTTAGTGGTGGTGATACAGATTGAATATCCCAGCCAGTTTCTTGACTAATCCATCGTTCATTCCAAAAGTTAGCATCTAAAGGAATGGTAGTAATATTGCATGTATTTCCAGAACAATTCATTTTATTATTTTTTTACATATTACAATTACAACTTTCTATACAATTGATGACTTTATAAACATCTTTTTCTTTTAAATGATATAAAATTTGTTTGCCATCTCTTTCGCAAGCCAAAATGCCTCTTAATTTCATATTGTTTAGGTGATGAGAAACAAGAGACTGTTCCATTTCTAACGCTTCGCAAATTTCGTTGACTGACATTTTAGTTTTTCCACCTTTAAGCATTTGTATAATTGCTAAACGAGCTGGATGTGCTACTGTTTTTAAAATAACAGCTGCTTTTTCAAACTTTTCTACTAATGATATTTCTGTTGTATTATTCATATGATGACACAAACATATGAACATATTTTCATATTTACAAGTGTTGTTTGTTTTTTTAACATTTTTTTGAAAATGGATACGGTTTTAATTTTTTTGAAAGGATGAAAAAATGCAAGAAATTATATTAAATTTGTAACCAATGTCTAATGTTGTATAATTTGGTTATGAATGATTTTTTAACAATATCAGAAACGGCGAAACTACTTAACAAAAGTACAAAAACTTTGCGTAGATGGGATGAAGAAGGTAAGCTTATTGCCGTTAGAGAACCCATGAGTAATTATCGTGTATATAAAAAAACAGAAGTAGAAAAACTGTTTGTCGATTTTATAAATAAAGAAAATATTGAAACGGCATCTAATTTTGTACAAGCTGAGCATGAATATAAAGTGTTAGAATTATTTGCAGGTGCAGGTGGTTTAGCTGTTGGTTTGGAGAAAGCAGGATTAAAGTGTGAAGCACTCAATGAAATTGATAAATATGCATGTCAGACTTTAAGAAAAAATAGACCTAGCTGGAAAGTATTAGAAGGAGATATTAAAAACTTTGATTTCTCTAATTATAAAAATATAGATGTTGTTACTGGTGGATTTCCTTGTCAAGCATTTAGTTATGCAGGCAAAAGATTAGGTTTTGAAGATGCTAGAGGAACTCTTTTTTATGAATTTGCTCGTGTTGTTAAGGAAGTAAATCCGCCAATATGTATTGGTGAAAATGTGCGTGGTTTATTAAATCATGATAGTGGAAAAACTTTGCAAGGTATGATTTCTATTTTAGATGAGATAGGTTATACCGTTGTTCCTGTTAAAGTTTTAAAGGCAATAAATTATAAAGTTCCTCAAAAAAGAGAACGATTAATTATTGTGGGAATTAGAAAAGATATTAATATTACATTTAAATATCCTAAAATACATAATAAAATATATACTTTAAAAGATGCTTTGAAAAAAGGATCATTATACGATTGTAAAGTGCCAAAATCAAAAGGAGCTATATATCCTACAAGCAAAAAAGCTGTTTTAGATTTGGTTCCTCCAAAAGGTTATTGGAGAGATTTGCCAATTGAAGTTCAGAAAGAATATATGGGTGGTAGTTTTTATTTAAGTGGTGGAAAAACTGGAATGGCAAGAAGAATTGGATGGGACGAACCTTGTCTTACTTTAACTTGTAGTCCTGCTCAAAAGCAAACAGAAAGATGTCATCCAGATGAAACACGACCTTTTACAGTTCGTGAATATGCTCGTATTCAAACATTTCCTGATGATTGGGAATTTGTTGGTTCTTTAGCACAACAATATAAACAGATTGGCAATGCTGTTCCTGTTAATTTAGCATGTGAACTTGGCTATTCTATTGTAAAATTTTTAAATGATTATTATAAATCATCAAAACCTAAGTAATAACTAAAATTTTCATAAGTAATTTGATTAAGAATAGTACGATTTGATTTTTTGGTTGCTGATAAAAGTTCATTTAAAGCAGAACTTTCTTTGTCTTTATGTAGTGATTTAGAGTTTTTCAAATAATCATCAATAGCTAAAGGCAATACTTTATATAACTGATACAGTGCATCGTCTTGTTTAGAAAGTAAAGCATAAAATTGGTCACCAGAAATTTTAAAAACTCTACTATGACTATATTCTTTGCTATTAATTTCGCCTTTCCAATGTTCATTAAAACTACTCTTCGCTAAAATTTGTACCCAATAACATTTTGCTATTTTGTAATCATCAGCATAACGAGCAAGTTTTTGAAATAGTGCTTCTGCCGAACTACTATTCATGGTATTGTGCTTGTTTTTTATATCAGCAAATAAAGTATTGTCAATTGCCTTTATATCAAATCCACTTAAATTGCCAATTTCGTAGCCATTAATTCCACCTAAAATTTGTTCATGAAAAGTTCCAATAGAATTATTGATAGTCTTATCAATTTGGCGAAGTATTTCTGCTTCAATTAGTTCTTCTTCTTTTATATTGTTGAATTTAGCATCAAAAGTAAGTTTGAAAGTATCTACTTTGTTGCTATAAAAACTTTTTTTGGTGATATTGTTTTTTGCTTTTAAATAAGCATGATATAAATTGTCAATACAACTTAGTAAATGATCATCAGAAATAAAATTTACATACTTATTACTCATATTATAATTAAGCTTTTGCTAAGTTACAAATATTAGCTTTATAAAGCTTAAACTAGTGCATCTATCTCAATAAATTTTTTATTTGTGTTTGATGATGTTGATAATGCTCTAAGGAAAAATTTAGTGTTTGTTGTATGTTAAATTGACCAGCCATTGGATGTTTGAAAATTTGTTTGTCGTACAGTGTTTTTGGTAGTGTTTCTAGTATTGAAGTGAAGTCGTTGGTATTTTGTTGAAACAGTGTTATAATTTCTTCTTGAGTAATATTACTTGGAAACTCACTTACAATTTTTGGTGCTTTAAATTTTATACCTAATTGTAATACCAATATTGTTAGTTTGTTTTTAATCCAATTTTCTAGCGTAGATTTATTGTTTACTTTCTGCTCTTTTAAATTTTTGTTGATGAGTTTTATGGTTCCGTTTTCTACTAAATACATATGATAACAAACTTCTGCAATACTCCATGTTTTTTCATCTTTTTTGTCTTGAAATTGAGTTTCGCTTAGGTCTTTAATCGAATCAATGTACCATTGTTTTACTGTCTGAATCTTGTTGTATTGTTGTACTAAGTCTTTCATTAAGCTCTTGCCATTTGTTTATTAATTTCTTTCAATTGTTTTTTTATTTCATCATTTTTAATATTTAATTTATTCGCTTTCATTAAAAACGATTTAGCTGCTTTGATTTCTCTTCGCTGAGCATAAATACTACACAACTGTAAATAAGCAGTTGCTAAATTATCATCATCTGGCAAACCTTTGCTAAGTGCTATTTTTAAATTTTTCAATGCTTCTTTAGAGTTGCCTTTTTGCATTGCAATAGTGCCTAACTGTAAGTAAGAGCTTCCTTCTTGTTGTGGCATTAGTTTACTATTGTTTGCTATACTTTTTCTAATATTAGCTTCTGCTTGGTCTAAATCTTGATCTGCCATATCAAAATTTGATTTTAGCATATAGTAAGAAGAACGCACTGGTTTTATTAGCAAGTTTGGAAATCGAATAGATGCTAAAATTTCTTTTGCACCATCTACATCGCCTTTAGTAATTAGTGATTGTAAATACATCATTGGACCAATAAAAATATCCCAAAGTATAGTTACTGCACCTAGTACATAAAAAATCCAAGACCACTGTCCACCTTTGTAAACGGTAAACTGAATAATTAAGCCAATAGCTATTAAAGCAAACGCAGCATAAAATCGATATAACACAAATAATCTTCTCATAAAATATAATCAGCTACAAATTTAGTGATATTTGTTTGAACTGATGAATGGAATTTAATCCAAAATATGCTATTATAAAGAAAATAGTTATTAACAAATACTCATACACCTATTATATTGAGAGAATTTAGTAAGATGAGTTATATCATTCAAGAAATACTACAAACCGTTTATCGCCTATATCTACAGAAGAAGTATGCAACATATCTGTATTGTTTATTTTAAACTCGTCCACAGTATGAACATTGGCACATCTACCATTTTTACTTGCTTTTATAGTAAAAGTGTATATTTCATTAGTGCTTAATTGTAAATAATAGGTTTGTATTCCTTTGTTTACAGCATATTCTTGTAAATCAAATTCATATAAAAAATTATAGTTGTTTCCCATATAAAGTCTATCCCAGACTTGAAAATGTAAATTCTTTTCTGTATTGTTTTCAATATAATAAAAACGAATACTGTCTAATGGAATTGCATTTTGATAAGATGTATCTAGTAAATCATTTCCATCTAAATCTTGGATATTAAAACCAAAAGTCATTGGTGCTACTGAGCAAAGTTTATTGCAAGAGGTAAATGTAAGAGTAGCTAATATTATAATAATTATATGTTTCATAAATATAATTTAAAATTTATAACAACTGAAGAATAGACAAGAATGACATATTAATCAAGTCTACTTTTTTATTGTTATTCTCAAAAATATATATTATGATAATACAAAACAAGTAATCCTTAAAATTTAACATAAAAAATTATCTAAAGTATGTTTTTTGCGTTGAGTCTTGTTGCATTCATTATAAAAAATCAGACCTTAAAATAAAAAAGTCCTGCATTTTATTACAGGACTTTCGTTTCATAGTTTTAGTTTTTTGTATTTCACAGTTTTATAAATTCTACTCTTCTGTTATTGGCTTTTCCTTCGTTGGTGCTGTTGCTATCAACAGGTTGTGTTTCTCCTTTGCCTTCGGTTTCCATTCTGCTTCTGTCGATACCAAAAACCGAAGCCAAATAATCTTTAACAGCATCAGCTCTTTTTTTAGAAAGTGCTAAGTTAGTAGCATCATCACCATCGCTATCTGTATGTCCAATAATTTTAATTTTTACACTAGGATTTTCTTTTAATGCATCAGCAATTTCTTTAATTACACCATGAGAGGTAGACTTGATATTGGCTGAGTTTACATCAAACAAAATTCCACTAGTAGAAAATTTGCCTTCTGTAATTAATTTGCTTCTAGTATCTGGTTCGCCAACAGCTAATTTTAAATTGCTAATTCCGTAGTAGTTTTCTTCACTCAAACCATCTGTATAAAAAACAATACCATTATAATTTACACCAGTTTGAAACGCTTTTGGTAAATCAAACACTTTTTCATCATCTAAGTATAATCTCAATCTACCATTTTGTCGCCAAACAGCAACATGCACCATTGGTTTTGTAGTAGCATGAAATTGAGTACTCATTTTCTTATTATCCATAAAGAAACTACCTTTGGTATAAATTTCATAGGATATATCTCCTCCATTATTTCCAGCATCTGTAGGATCTAAACCAATAATTACACCTTCTTTTCCTTTTTTAAATCTTGCCCATTGAATAAATTCTGTATTGGGTGTTTTCATTTGAGTAAAACAAAAATGCAATGCTCCACTATAATAACTAAACGGTTGACTGCTATATACATCAAACTCGAAAGTAAAATTGTCAGGTAAGTTGGTTACAAATTTTTCTGGTAAGAAACTACCATCTTGTGTAATTTGTAACCATTTACCATCTTTGAGATTGATGTTTACCATTTCGCCACCAGCATTGGTATTCCAATTTATAGGAAAATCGCCAATGGCATCTTTAGTAAACTCTTCTGTAGCAATAACTTTTTCGCCAGCAACAAAGTCGTATTTGCTTGTAGCACTCAACTTTTGATTTTGAGTTGTAGCATTTTCTGATGACTTTGTTGAAGCAGTGCTATTGCTAGCATCTCCGTTATTAGTATTAGTAGATTGGTTTTTGTCATTTTTATTATTATCGCCTTTTACACCTTCTTTGGTTTTGTTATAAGTTTTGTCGTAAGCTTTATCTGTTTCGTCTAAGATTTTGTCTTGTGTTTTATTGATGACTTTATTTTTGATTTTGTTTCCGAAATTTCCCCATTGAGAAAATCCGTTTATCGAAATAAAGAAGCATAGTGTTATAATAATTTGTTTCATGAATTATTGTTTATGTAAAGTTGATTTATAAAGTTTATATTGTCAAAAAAAATGAGTGAACGGACGAAATTCTGAGTGAACGGTCATTTTTTGTGTATTTTTGATGCCAATTCTTGAAAAAATGAAAAAAATAAATGCTTTTGATGGTTTGTATTATGCTTGTTGGTTGTTTATTTCACTAACAGCTTTGGCAATGTTGTTTTATCCTGGAGGAAAATATGCTAATCATAATTCAGTAGGTTATGCGTTTATAGAAAACTTTTTTAGTGATTTGGGCAGATTTAGAACTTTTAATGGTGGTACAAAATATATCTCTATGGTTTTATTTATTACAGCTATGGTGGTTTTAGCATTATCTATCATTCGATTTATATTTCAGTTTCTAAAATCTATTCACGATAAAAAACAATATAAAATAGTACAAACTATTGCTATTATAAGTGCTGTTGCTTATGGTGTTTTACAAATTGGCATTGCTTTAACACCATATGATTTAACTAAAAGTGGACATATGTTTTTTGTAAGAACTTGTTTTATAACAATGGTTCCTGTGTGTTGGAGTTTTAGTTTTTTAATTTTTAAAGATGCTATTTTGCCTAATAGATATTTTAGTTTACTGTTAGTAGTAAGCTTATTTCTTTTAGGATATATTTATATTTTATTTTATGGTCCTAAAATGTCAGACAATATTTATTTTCAACCAATAGCTCAAAAGGTAATTGTTTATATGCTATGCTTTTCTTTAATGTATGTAGCACAAGGTTGTAGAAAATATTTAAAAGTGTAGTTTACTGTCGTCGGTTTCTTCCACATAAAGAAAATTCGAAACCAGTCATAAGCATTAGAGGAAAATCGCCAAAAGTTCCTTGATATACAGATTCATTATCATTTATTACATCAATTAAAGCACTTACATAAAACCTTCCAACATTACTTATTGAAGTAGAATATCCTCCACCAATTAAAAGATGACTAACATTAATTCTTTCAGGATATTTATAATAGGATTCTTTATTGACCATATCATATCTTGCTTGTAAAAAAAGACCATTCCAAACATAACCTCTTAAAAAAAGTTGTCCTCCATATGCTGTAGTTTTTAGTCTACTTCCATTATTTAATCTTATACTTTGAAAAAGTAATATTGGACCAACACCAAATTGTAGTCGATTTGGAATAAAAAAGTAACTTAATGTTGGAGCTAAGTTTATTGAAGTATAATTTCCAAATTGTAATGAGAATTCACCACCAATATATAAATTACATAAATCTACTTTAGAATTTTTTGATTCTTTTTCGTTATTATTATTGTTGTCATCATTATTATTGTAATAAGAAGGATTGTCGTTTACTACTTCTTGTCTTAAAGTATCGTAAACAGAATTAGGTTCATTATATTGTTCTTCTTGTGCTTTTGCAGATACGCAAAATAAGATTCCAAGCGTTAATAATATGGGTGTTAATTTCATGCCGTAAATTTCTTAATAATAATGTACTTTTAACTGCAAATAGTATTAAACAAAGATGAAAAAAAACTTAAATATAGTTGCATTTATTTGTTGTTCAATAGTTTATTTAACAATTCATGCACAAAAAATCTCATTAGCAGATATTTTTATAGATAATAAGTTTTATGGTGTTGGTATTGAAAGCCATGCTTTTTTAAATCAACAAGAAGCATATGCTACACTTAGCGATAGAAAAATTACTACTTATAATGCACAAGCAGAAAAACAAACTACACTAGACTTAAGCAATGTTGATGCTAGCTTTTACAATTTTGAGTTTTCTAATACCGATAGATATTTATTACTGCAATCTGATGTTTTAAAAATGTATAGAAGGTCTGGTGCTTCTTTTTATTATTGCTATGATACCAAACAAAAAACCAGTTTTCCTTTAGATGAAGAACGCATTTATTTTCCTACATTTTCTAATGATGACAAACAAGTGGCTTTTGTAAAAGACAATAATCTATACTATAAAAAAATACCTAATGGAAAATTGACTGCGGTTACTACAGATGGCGAATGGAATAATATTATTAATGGCAAAAGTGATTGGGCTTACGAAGAAGAATGGGAAATGACCAATGCATTTGCTTGGAGCAACAATGCACAATATTTGGCATATTTAAAGTTTGATGAAAGCCAAGTGAAAGAATACTACTTACCATTTTACAACAACAATGCGTACACACAAATTTTTTCTTATAAATATCCAAAAGCAGGAGCAGAAAACTCAAAAGTAAGTGTATGGATTTACGACACAAACAAAAAGAAAAATATCGAAGTTAATTTAAAGAAATACGACTACGAATATATTCCGAGAATTTATTGGGATAATAGCAATAGTGTTTATCTGTTTTTATTTAATAGATTACAAAACGACTTCAAAATTATAAGCTATAATGTAGAAAATAATAAAATAAAAACAATATATCACGAGCAGTCTAATACTTATGTAGAAATACCAGTTGGTTTTCAGATATTAAAAGACAATTCATTTTTTATAACTTCAGAAAAAGAAGGATACAACAATTTGTATTGGTACAATGAAGAAGGCAACTTAAAAAAACAATTAACTAATAACAAATATAATATTACAAAATTATATGGATTTGATGAAGCCAATCAAAAAATATACTTTCAGTCTAATTTAAAAAATACTTATGAAAAATATATTGAAGTATTAGACACAAAAACCAATCAATTATTTTTATTACGAGATGATGTTGGCACTAGCGAGGCAGAATTTTCTCCAAACTTTGGATTCTGTTTTTATAACAATCAAAGTCAAACACATCCAAGAGTGTATAGTATAATAGACAATAAAAACAATACTATACGAACACTACAAGACAATCATGTGCTACGAGATTATGTAAAAGATTTTCCACAAAAAGAATTTACAACAATCATTGTCAACAATCAAAATTTAGCTACATGGATATTAAAACCAAAAGATTTTGATTCTACTAAACAGTATCCATTACTTATGTATGTTTATAATGGTCCAGGTTATCAAGATGTACTAAATGAATTTAATACAAGCACCGAAAGATATGTCTACTATTTAGTTTCAATAGGATATATTGTTGCTTGTGTAGATGGAAGAGGCACTGGAGGAAAAGATGCCAATTTTAAAAAATGTACCTATAAACAACTTGGGAAATACGAAAGCGACGACCAAATTGCTGCGGCTCAATATTTTGGTAAATTACCTTTTATTGATAGTAGCAGAATAGGTATTTTTGGTTGGAGTTATGGTGGATTTATGAGTGCGTTGTGTTTGTTAAAAGGCAATACTGTTTTTAAAGCAGCCATTGCAGTAGCATCGGTTACCAATTGGAAATTTTACGACAATGTATATACCGAAAGATATATGCAACGACCAATAGATAATCCAGATGGATATGAACAAAGCAACTTGATGAACTTAGCAGACCAATTAAAAGGCAATTTATTACTCATACATGGTTCTGCCGATGATAATGTACACATACAAAATACTTACGAGTTAGTCAAAGCATTAAACATCCAAGAAAAAGAATATCAACTATTAGTCTATCTAGACAAAGATCATGGCATTGGTGGAGGCAATACGCGTTATGATTTATTTAATAAGATAACACAGTTTATTTTGAAAAATTTGTAATATCTCATCATAGCAAGGAGATACGACGAAGCTATCTCTGTGCCTTGGTTTGTATCCACACAAATCAACCAAGAAATCATAAGTGTAAAATTCATAGTATTAAAAAAGCTAACGCACTGATTTTTAGCAAAATAATACTTTTTTGTCATATTCATAACAATAAGTTTAAGCATTACTAGCAACAATCGTGTAGCTTTGCATCTCAAAAAAATTAAGAATGAAAAAATTTGCGTTTTTATTATTGGTATTAATTTCTTTTTCTACTTATGCACAAATAGAGAAAGAAATTGTAGGCAAAGCAATGACCGATGAAGACAAGAAAAAATTAACCGATACTTTAGAAGGTTGGAAAATTGGTGAAACAGGTGGTATTAATTTTAATCAAGCGGGTTTTGTAAATTGGGCTGCAGGTGGAACGCCAGCAGTATCTTTATTGTTTAATGGTAGAGTATATGCTGATTATAAAAGAGGCAAACACTTAATGCAAAATTGGTTTGCAGCAGAATATGGTATTCAGTTTTTAAAAAATGATGATAAAAATTGGGAACTTTCTAAAAGTGCCGACCGTTGGGAATTATTTTCTAAATATGGCTATCAAATATCTAAAAAATGGTATGCTTCTACCTATGTAGATTTGCGTTCGCAGTTTGCTCCAACTAAAGTACCAAGTGTTGTAGATGCTAATCAAGATTCTGTAGTATCTAAAATGGGTTCTCCTATGACTTTAGAATGGGCTGTCGGTTTCGATTATGTACCAAATCAATATTTCTCTTTATTCCTTTCGCCATTAGCAACCAAATTTGTTTTTGTAGCAGATGATGCTATTGCAATGACCAATACTTATGGTAATATTTATCCAGAAAAAGTAAAAAAAGAGTTAGGTGCTGTTTTAATTGCAACTTACAATCAAACTTTTATCGACAGAATTAATCTTAGCTCTATATTTAAAGCGTATAAAGATTATTTAAATCCAAAACCAGGAAAAAACATAGATATCGATTGGCAAACTACTATTGGATTAAAAGTAACTTCTTGGTTATCTGCAAATATATTTACTCAATTAGTTTGGGATTATGATACCAAGTTTACAGAAGATGATGGTACAATTACAGAAAAAGTTCAGTTTAGAGATGTAATTGGTGTTAACTTAGGATATACTGCAAATTGGTATAAAGCAAAAGACCAAAAAGCAATTAAGTTCTAACAACATAGATTTTAATATATATTGAAGTCCTTTATCTTTTTTTGATGAAGGACTTTTTTATTTGTTTAGATTGCACTCGTCATTCCTGCGAAAACAGAAATCTTTCTTATCGGTGTGTGTCATCATCAATCGAAATAATAAAAAATCTTTCTTATCGGTTGTGTGTCCTCACCAACCGAAATAATAAACTCAAATACAATATCACTACAATCGTTTCTTTTTCTCAATTTTATTATTATCATTGTAAAATAATGAGTTTATTAAACAAAGTAGCAGAAAGTGGTATCATTACTATCAATCTCGAAGACTATTTGTCGCAGCAAGAGATTGTAGTTTTTGATATGAAGCCATTTCTGTTTAAAGAACTTATACTCAAAGAAAAAGAATTTAGAACACAGTTAAAAGAACACAACTGGACACAATATCAAGATAAAACAGTAGCTGTATTTTGTTCTACAGATGCCATCATTCCAAAATGGGCGTATATGCTAGTAGCACAATACTTAATAAAAGTTACGCCTCAAATTTATTTTGATACCAAAGAAAGTTTGGAACAAAAATTGTTGCTACAAAATATACAATCAATAAATGCTACAAATTTTATCGATGAAAGAATTGTAATAAAAGGTTGTGGCAATAATAAAGTAAAGGAAGCAGCGTTTATTGAGATTAGTAAGAAATTAATTCCTGTAGTAAAGAGTTTGTTTTTTGGCGAAGCGTGTTCTACAGTACCAATTTATAAGAAAAAATAAAATGAATAAAAACATAAAAAATATATTTTTCGGATTTGCATTAGCAATAGTCGCTTTTTTATTTATAAGGTCAACAGCAGATAAATACGGAATTTATGTGCCGTTTATAAGCAAAGGCAATACCAATATGCAAGAAGTACCACTTAAAGGTGCACAACATTACGCAGTAAAATTGCCAACCAAGCTAGATTTTGCAGGAGAACCAGTGCCGTTAAATGATATAGAAGTAAGAGAACGACTAGATAGAGAATTAATCGTAAATGCTAATTGGCATTCATCTACTCTTTTGATGTTGAAAAGAAGCAAAAGATTTTTTCCAACCATAGAAAAAATTTTAAAAGAAGAAGGCGTTCCAGACGATTTTAAATACTTATGTATGGCAGAAAGTGGTTTAGATGAAGTGGTTTCTAGTGCTGGAGCCGCAGGTTATTGGCAATTCATGAAAACAACAGCGGCACAATATGGCTTAAAAGTAAATAGCGATGTTGATGAACGCTACGATTTAGAAAAATCTACAAGAGCAGCATGTAAGTACTTAAAAAATGCATTAGAAACTACTGGTACATGGACAGCTGCTGCTGCTGGTTACAACATGGGAACTGCTGGAGTAACAAGTCGACTAAGCAGTCAGCAACAAATGAGTTACTACGATTTATATTTGAATAGCGAAACTAGTAGATATGTATTTAGAATCTTAGCACTTAAAATGATATATGAAAATCCAGAAGGATTTGGCTTTAGCTTACTAGAAGAAGATAAATATCCAGAGTTAGAATACTATACTGTAAATGTAGATAGTAGTGTTAATTGGGTAGACTTTGCTAAGTCATACGGAACTTCCTATAAAATGATTAGACATTATAACCAATGGATACGCAACGACAAACTCTACAATAAAACAGGAGAAATATACGCTGTTAAAATACCAAAATAATATATATACCAGTTTTTATTTAGTATAATCTAAAAAAATACAACAAAAATGGTAGAGTCGTTTAACTTTATCAACCTAAGTCCGATTAAAACAAACTGACCAATAATACAAACTAATACCAGTAAACGATTACGCTCTTTTCTAGATATGGAAAATAGTCTAGACTGACAAATTAGAATATCTCTTTTATCCCATTATTCCGATAATACCGCCCATTATACTAACAGCAACAAGCCAATATCCTACATTAATTAAAATATATTTCCAATTTCTTATATCAAACAAAGCATTTATTACAAGTGCAGGTATTAGTCCATAGAAAAAAGCACTTTGAAAAGCATGCCAAGCACCATGAAAAAATGGTTGCTCTGAAATAATGCCATTTCCGCCTTTCATTTTATCTATAAATAAATGTAAACCAATAATTTGTTTTTGTAAACCAACAGCAATAATTAGTGCTAAAACAAATGTTATTCCATATATTATTGCAGGATGTGGTGCTTGCTTCATTTTTTCTTCTGTAACACCAGATGCTTGTATCCATGCATTTTTAAATAAAAGACCATACCAAATAAAGCCAACTACTAATGTAGAAAAAGCTGCTAATACTACTGAAAGCCAATTGATAACCATAGTTTATTTTTTTAAGTGAAACAATATAGTACTTAAATTTAAACTATTTATTTAAAAAAACAAATGCGTTCTGTCTATTCGTTTTCTGCAACGACTGCTTTTACTTCTGGTACAAATTTTTGTAGTAAATTTTCAATGCCTTGTTTAAGTGTTACACTAGAAGATGGACAACCACTACATGATCCTTGTAATTGTAAGGTAAGTATGCCTTGGTTAAACGAAACAAAACTAATGTTTCCACCATCCATTTCTACCGCAGGTTTTACATATTTGTCTAGTGCTGCTTTTATTTTTACTACTACTTCATTATCGTCAGTAGTAATTTCGTTGCTAGCAACATGTGTTGGTTTTACATAATCATCAGCAATGGCTTTAGCATCATCATTACTAAAAAAGGTAGTTAGTGTTTGTCTAATAGTAGGTACTAATTCTGCCCAAACTAAATTTTCTTCTTTTCCAAGAGTAACAAATTGTCCACTAATAAAAACACTAGTAATGCCATCAATATCAAACAAAATTTTAGCTAAGTCAGATTTTTCCGTTGCTGCTTTGTCGTTAAACTCGGCACTTCCTTTATCGTATATAATTCTATTTAGAACAAATTTTAATGTATTTGGATTTGGTGTTGCCTCGTTATAAATCATAACAGGCACTTTTACTGTTGAATTTTCCATGCTACAAAAATAACAATTTTAATTAGGAATTGTTTTTTACTACAGTAGTTGCTGTTGCTTGTGCTGTTGGCAACATAAAAACTTCTTCTATACAAACATGTGCTGGTTGTGTAGCGATGTAGTAAATACCATTGGCAATATCTATGGCTTCTAATGGTTTAAATCCATCGTAAACAGAAGCTGCTTTTGTTTCGTTCCATTTAAATCGTACTAGAGAAAATTCTGTTTCTGCAGCACCAGGACTTAACACTGATACTTTTATATTGTCTTGTAGTAAATCTATTCTAGCACTTCTAGAAATAGCTCTAACAGCATGTTTTGTACCACAATACACATTGCCTCCACCGTAAGCTTCCCAACCAGCTAAAGATGCAATATTAATAATATGACCTTGTTTTCTAGTAATCATTAAAGGAGCTACTTCTCTCATCATGTACAACAAACCTTTTACATTGGTATCTATCATTTGTTCCCAATCATCATATGCGCCTTCTTGAATTGGTCCTTTTCCAGCAGCCAATCCAGCGTTATTTACTAGAACATCTATTTTTTTCCAATCATCAGATAAGCTATTAATGGCTTGTTTTACTTCATCGAGATTTCTAACATCAAAACACAAAGATAATACATTTATATTATATTGTTCTATTAATTCTTTTTCTAACCGATTCAATCGTTCTTGTCTTCTTCCTGTAATGATGCAATGCCAACCATTTTTAGCAAAAAGTTCGGCTGTTGCTTTACCAAAACCAGAAGTTGCACCTGTTATTAATATAATTTTGTTCATTTTTATGTTTTGATGGTTTCAAAAATACAGAAATTAAACCCTTTTTTATAATTTTAATGGATATGACAATTCAAGAAGCACAATCTGTAGTAGACAATTGGATAAAAACAAATGGTGTACGATATTTTAATGAGTTAACCAATATGGCAATTCTTACAGAAGAAGTTGGCGAAGTGGCAAGAATAATTGCTAGACAATATGGTGAACAATCTTTTAAAGCAAGTGATAAAGACAAAAACTTAGCAGATGAATTAGCAGATGTTTTATTTGTGTTGATTTGTATAGCCAATCAGACCAATATTGATTTGACTGATACATTAAAGAAAAACTTAGAGAAGAAAACCAAAAGAGATGTAGAGCGACATCAAAATAATGAAAAGTTAAAAAATTGACCCTCGTTATTTTGTGAAAAGATAAACCCAAATGAAATGGTAATATTTATTTTTTTAACACAACAAACACCATAGTTATATTATAAAATATAATATTTATTATAGATTAAATTTAAAAGTCTTTCTTTTTTAGTTTATAAGATAATCGCCAAACTGGTAGTATTATCCAAAGTGATAAAACTATAATAGGTATTATTAATCCGATTGGTGTTCCGAAAAACTTTTTAAATACTGCTCCTGTATATCCTAGCAATGCAGAAATATCTAGCTTTAATAAAATTAATACTCTAGATAAATCTATTGGATTAAACATCATGGCAACTAAAGAAAATTTGTCTAATGGATATTCGTTAAATGCAAAAAGTAAAATTAAAAATATACCATCGTAGACTACAGCAAAAATCAACCATAATAATATGGCAAAACTAAAACCAACAATTTTGTTGTCGTTTGATAATGCAATATTATATGCTATTGCTACAAATATAAAATTTAAGAAACAACCAGCCAATATCAATAATAAAAAATTACTTAATGCACTAGAGTTAAACAATCCGTAAATAATAAAAGGAATGCCTAAGCCAAGTAATAAACTCAACGACAATGACAATGCTACGCCTATGTATTGTCCTAGTATAATTTTTCTTCTAGTAATGGGTTGTGCTAGTAAGAGTTCTGTAAATTCTTTGGAGTTGTAGTAATACATTACGCCAAAAATTGTAGCAATTAATGGTGTTAATACTACAATTATGTTCATGAGTGTAATTACTGCTTTAGAAACATCGTTGTTTAGAAAAAGTAATACGAATCCTAATAATAAATAAAAACCAAAATAAACATAACTCCAATGACTTCGAAGTAAATCGTATAAACTATATTTTAATATTTTTATCATTTTAATTTTTACTTAATAGTGTAGCAATAGCTTGTTCTAATGTGTTTGATTGTGTAGATGTTTTAAGTTCTATAATATTCCCTTTAAAATATATATTTCCATCTAAAAGAAAAACAATATTATCGGCAATTTCTTCTACAAAACTCATAATGTGTGAAGTAACAAAAATAGTATTGCCTTTGTCTTTTTTTTCTTGAATTATTTTTTTCAACTGAATGAGTGCTATTGGATCTAAACCACTTGTAGGTTCATCTAAAATAATTAAGTCGGCTTCAAACATAAAAGTAAGTACTAGATTTACTTTTTGTTTAGTTCCTCCAGAAAGATGTTGTAGTTTCTTATTTAAGAAAGGAATTATGCCAAATTGTTCAATTAAATATTTTTCATTACTATTTGTATTTCTAATATTTTTTACTATATTAATTATTTCTTGTACGGTTAGGTTTGGTGGAAAATTAGCAATTTGTGGTAAGTACAATAAGTTCTTTCTATAGTTCCATTCGCCAATTATATTTTTATCTTGATATAAGATAGTACCACTATTTGGAATAACCATACCTAAAATACATTTAATAAGCGTTGTTTTGCCAGAACCATTTGGTCCTAAAATTGCAAAAATACCACCTTGTTGTATTTCTAAATTTAAGTCTTTTAAAACCTCTAGTTTATCAAACTTTTTATTTAAGTGCTGTATTTTTATCATTGATTGGTTTTAAAATAGGTTCATTGTCTTTTACATTTTTTGGTGTAAATATGGGCGAAATTTTTTCTGAGAAATTGATAATGTCTATAAATAAACTTCTCAATAAAACCAATGCCTGTGGAATTTCGCTTACAATATATGAAAATAATTTTACTGGACTATAAGGAACATCTCCAATGCCATCTCTATTTAAGTCATAACCAGAATAATCGCTCCAATAGTTTTTAGCAAATTGGTTGTCATTAATTCTAGAACTGTAAGAAACATCTAAAGCATTATTTAAAAAATCATTATAATTAAATTTATTAGCATAACAAGCACCTACAATTTTTACAGCCCAACCATTATTTTTAAATATATTTTTTTTATAATTGACTCTGTTGCTTCCTTCAATATTTATAGCAGTTGTGTTTTCTTCAAATAGATTGTCGTAAATTTCTGCATCGTAAATTTCTTTTAGTAGCAAGCCGTAGGCATTTGGTCCCCAATTATTAATAAATGCGTTGTTGTACATTTTTATATACTTAGAAAACATTACGGCTACGCCTGCACCATTGTTTTTAAAAGTATTGTTGTAATATACATCATCATTAGAGAACATATAGTGCAAACCATATCTTATATTATCATAACTGTTATTATTATATATTTTGCTGTTGGTAACGAATTCAAAGTAAATACCATCACGCATATTAAATACTTTATTGTTGTAAATATCTATACTATCGCAATGCCAAGCATGAATACCATTTCCTGTGCCTGCTTCATTTTTAGTTTTTTTACTAGAAACCGTGTTATATCTTATTACTCCATTTTTAGATTTTTCTATATGTATACCAAAAAAAGTATTGGTAATAGTTACTTGTTCAATAGTAAAATTATTGCAATGGTTAATTTTTATTGCAGCCAAGTCTTTCACATAACTTACTTTGATATTTTTTATATGTATATTTTTAATACTAAAATTATTGGTATTTTTAACCAATATGCCTTCCATATTGTTTCCATCAATAATAACACCTTGTTCTCCAATAATATGAATTGGCTTAGTAATAACTATTGTCTTTTCTTGATAAGTACCTTTTTTTATTTTAATAGTGTCTGATGGATTTGCAATAGCTATAGCATTTGAAAGTGTTTTAATAGTATATGTTTTACCTACTGTAATTGTTTTTGCTTGAAGACAATACAATTGAAAGATAAAAATAATACTTATAATTATTTTCATGTTTTATCTTTGGATTTCTTGCTTGATAGTTGTCCAATTATAAAAAGAACCTTCATTTTGAGCCAATGCTTTTTCTGCTTCAGCTTTGTTTTTAAATCCAGATAAAAATGCACCCATTGGACTTTTAATAGATTTAGTTATTAAATAAGTTGCTTCTTTTGCATTCAACATTTTTCCTGCATTATTATAATCGGCTACTAGAATATAAGCTAAATTTGCTTCATCAAAATTAAGCATATCATTCACTAAACATTCAATAGCATCATATTTGTATTGTTTGCCTTTATCTGTTACTATTTGAGATGCATGAGTATTATCAACGATGTTCATAGAACAGTAAGAACATTGGTCGTTACCATAATCAATAGCTTGTGGTTTAACCGTACACGCTGTTAATAAAGCAGTAATAGTAGTTATAAATAAAAAGTTTTTCATAGTTTTTTGTTTTCATTTTTACCAAATATAAACGCTACTAAAGATAATCCTATAGATAAGATTAATGCAACAGCACCAAGTCGTGGATAAGAATGTGCTACGAAATTTAGTATTGTTTTTGTTCCAAATAGTGGTGGTTGATAAGCCATTGGTGTTCCATCTTCATTGGTAAATTTTATAGCTGCTGTTTGACTAAGATTAGTTCCGTAGTCATGTTCCCACATATAAAAATCGACCATACCAGCAATGCCTAATAAACTCATTAGCACAAACCAAATTAAAAAGAGTCTATAATTTCCTGTAATGGCAAATAAAATACCCAAAACAAACATCGTTACTACTACAATTGGAAATATTGAAAACTCTAACATGTTTTCTGGAATATCTTTCATGCCAACATAGTGATTCATTAAATTGATATTTTGAATATCGTGAGGATTCATGTCGGCAATTTTATTAATATGAATATTCATACCAATAGGGTCAGGATATTGAGGTGCTTCTAGTGTAATGTTCCATAATGGAAAGATGAATAATGTTAGCAGTAAACTTGCTGCTATAAGCATTATGATTTTAGACTTTTTCATCTGATAAAATTTTAAGTTAAAAAAAGTAAGGATGCAATAAATACTATTACACCCTTACATTGAAAATGAAAAAACTATTTACCTGAGGTTGATTCACCATCCAAAGTATAGGATATTGGTGTACTCGAACCTTTTGGAGAAACTCTTACATAACCTTGCATTTCTTGATGTAATGCAGAGCAAAAATCGGTACAATAAAATGGCCAAACACCTACTTGTTTTGGTTCCCAAATAAATGTTTCGGTTTGTCCTGGCATAATTAATAGCTCGGAAGTATTTGCTCCAATCATAGAAATACCATGTGGCACATCATAATCTTGTTCTAGATTAGTTACATGGAAATACACTTTATCGCCAACTTGAATACCTTCTATATTATCTGGTGCAAAGTGAGAACGAATCATAGACATATATATATGTACTTCATTGCCACTTCTTACTACTTTAGCATCTGCTTCTTTAGTAATAGCATACTTGTGTTTATTATCTTCTAATTTATATATTTTTTTAGATTTATCGGTTAATAAACTCGCAGGACAACCTGCAGCATAGTGTGGTTCTCCAATAGTAGGAAAATCTAATAATAATTCCATTTTATCTCCAGAAATATCATACAACTGTGCTGATTGATTAACTTCTGGTCCAGTAGGTAAATATCTATCTTTAGTAATTTTATTCATTGCTACTAAATATTTTCCAAATGGTTTTCTTGAATTACCACCAGGAATCATTAAGTGACCAACAGAGTAATAAGTTGGTTTTCTATCAACAACTTCCCAAGTACCTAATTTCCATTTTACAACTTCAGAAGAAATAAAGAAAGTAGTATAAGCGTATCCTTTACCATCAAACTCTGTATGTAATGGTCCTAAACCTGGTTGTTTAACCACACCAGCCAATACTTCGTCGTATTTTAAGATAGGAATACCATATGCTTCACCATCAAATTTTTTGCCTTCAATTGCTTTAAGCATTTTAGAAAATGAGTGTACTGTAAGTTCTGCTGCTAGTTTTCCGCTACCAACAATATATTCTCCAGAAGGATCTACATCACAGCCATGAGGCGATTTTGGTGTTGGTAAAAAGAAAATAGCACCTGGAACATCTCTAGGATCTACCATTACTACTTGATCTTTTATTGTACTTGTAGCAGTATGTGTATGATCATTATAAACATTGTGAGCATACTTAGCAGCTACTTTTTTACCACCACCATTATTTACATATTCTTCAATTTTTTTCCAATTTACAGCAGCAATAAAATCTTTATCGTTTTGCGATGCATTTACTTCTAAAAGAGAGTTAGCTTCTTCTGTATTATAAGTAGTAAAGAAAAACCAACCATGAGATTTGTCTCTACCTGGATGAGATAAATCGTAGTCAAATCCTGGCATTAGTAATTGAAACTTGATGTCCATATTTCCTGTTTCTTTATCAACAGAAATAAAACTCATTGTTCCTTTAAAGTTAGATTTGTACTCGCTAATAGGCATATCTTTTTGTGGAATTGGAATACTAAATCTAGTACTAGCTACTACATATTCTGTGTTTTCTGTAATAAAAGAAGAACTATGGTTACCAGCACTATTTGGTATTTCAATAATCTCTGCTGTTTCAAAAGTACTTAAGTCTATTCTTGCTATTCTTGGTGTATTGTTTCCGTTTATAAAACACCATCTTCCGTCTAACTCTCCATTTGTTTGAGAAATATCTGGATGGTGAGCATCATCCCAAGGCACAAAACCAAAAGAAGTATTTAACATAGGTTTCGTTTCTTCATTAAAGCCATATGCTTTTTCTGCATCTAAAGAGAAAACAGGAATTACTTTAAATAAACGACCTGAAGGCAAACCATAAACAGATAGTTGACCACTAAATCCACCAGAAATGAAAGCATAAAATTCGTCGTGTTCTCCAGGAGCAACATAAACTTTTTCTGCTACATCTCCAGCTAAAGCACCACCACTCTTCTTACCTTTTTTACTACAACTGCCAAATAACAATATTAGTGTTAAAAATGGCAATAATATTTTTATTGTTTTCATATGATTATTTTTTATCAGTTAATCTAAAATATTCTAAAATCTTTCTAGCTTCTTCTTCTGTAAGATTTTGATTTGCCATTGGAGATAAATATTCTGCTAATAAAGCTTTAGCCGCTTCGTTTTGTTCTACCATAACTTCTGGATTTAAAATCATATTCATAATCCACTCTGGAGCTCTTCTTTCGGTAACTCCAGCTAAAGCAGGACCAACGAATCTTTTATCTATTTTATGACAAGCTGAACATTTTGTAGTAAATAATTCTTCTCCTTCATGAGCCATAGTTTCGTTAATATCTTCTAAAGAAAGACTTGTAATAGGACCAACGCCTTTGTCTACACCATCGGTAGTGGTTTCAGTTACGGCATCGCTACTTTCTTCGGTAGAGTAGTCAGACATAGCATCTTCTTCGCTACTTTTGTTGCTACTACAACTAAATACTACTAGTGAAATTGTTAAGACAAGCAGGTAAATACTCTTGTCTAGTGTTTGTTTAATTAATTTTTTCATTTTTTAATTGATTTATTATATTAGAAATATTTATTAATTGCTAGGAACAATTACATCATTTATTACATGTATCCAGCCATTACTTACTTTTACAGATTTTACGATTTCAAATCCACCTACTGTTATTTTACCATCTTTTTCTACAACATCTAAATAATTACCAGAGGCCATATACAATTTTCTTCCTTTCTCTGCTTCTTTGCTTAATTGCTCAATTGGATAATTTGCTGGTGCAACATGATTGGTTAGTATATGAGCTAGTTTTGCTTTGTTTTCTGGTTTAAATAATTCATCAACCGTACCTTCTGGTAGTTTAGCAAAAGCTTCGTTTGTTGGAGCAAAAATAGTTAGTGGTCCAGCGTTTACTACTGCATCTTCTACGCCTGCTTTTTTAATAGCTTGTACCAAACTAGAAAAATCTTCTAATGACTCTGCTAATTGTAATGCATTTGGATCTGAAACTTCATCTACGACAGCAGACTGTCCTTTTGTTTCTGATGTAGTAGTGTTTGTATTGCTATTTCCTTCTTCTGATGACTTATTATTACAAGCACTAAATGCTAATGTAATTATGATAAGAATAAATAAATGATAATTTCTCATAACAAATTGATTTAATTTTTGTTGAATTTATACTACTTCTTATTTAAAATCCATGATAAATATCATATTCAGATAAAAATATCCGAAATATAAAATTTATTTTACAAATACTTTATACGAGAACTAATTTTTGAGTGAATTATGTCATTATTTTGAAATAAAATATCGTTCTTTATTGTGTGAATACACTTTATCCAATATTTATTAAAACAGAAAATATTAGAATTCTAGTTGTTGGTGGAGGAAGCGTTGCTTTAGAAAAACTGTCTTTCTTACTAAAGAGTTCGCCACAAGCGAATATTACTATTGTAGCTAAAACAATTAGTGATGATATTCTTTCACTTATAAAAAATAAAGATAAAGTTAAATCAAATATAAAACAATTTGAAGTATCTGATATTATACAGTATCAACTAATTATTGCTGCTACAAATGATACTGTAGTGAATCAAACAATATATCAAGCAGCAAAACAAAATAATATATTAGTAAATGTAGCAGATACGCCAGCACTATGTGATTTTTATTTAGGTGGAATTGTAACTAAAGGCGATTTAAAATTGGCTATTTCTACAAACGGAAAATCACCAACTATGGCAAAGCAACTGCGACAGTTTTTTGAAGCGATTATTCCAGAGGAAATAGACGACTTGCTACAAAACATGAATGCGTATAGAAAAACACTACAAAGCGATTTTAAAACTAAAGTAGAAACGCTAAATGATTTAACAAAATCAATATTAAATAAAAACGATTAACAATGAAAAAAATTACACTTCCATTAATGACCAGAGATATGTCGTGCTATTATTATCAAGCTAATAGCAATGAAAAACGACCTGGTATTATTTTTCTTCCAGATTTAACAGGAATACAAGAGGCAACACATCAATCAGCAAAAATAATTGCAGCAGAAGGTAACTTTAATGTCATTATTCCTGATTTATATTCTGGTAGCATTAATATGCAAAAATATTGTGTGCGTTTTTTAATTGATGAAGCCATTAGAAATAATCATGCTACGAACAATGCTCCATTAAATGAGTTTTTTGAAATACTAGATCAGTTCAAAGCATTTGATGAAGTAGACGAAGAACAAATGGGCGTTATTGGCCAATGTCTTACTGGTGGTTTTGTATTGCATGCAGCTATTAGACCAGAAGTAAAAGCACCAGTAGTTTTTCATCATTCTTTTGGAAGAAAAGGCAGTGGTTTTCCTAAAGGTTGTGCTGCTTTGGTGCAGAATAAAATACAAGGACACTTTGTACACTTAGATCCTTTTTGTCCAGCATCAAGAATTAAAGCACTAGAAGAAGAATTAGGCGATAAGCTAGAAGATTATAAATATTGGTTGCCACATGGAATTCCGCATTTGTTTTTTAGAAATAAACAAGCAAAAACAGCTTTTGATAGAATGATGTCTTATTTTGAAACACAGTTAAAGTAAAGAGCGTATATAATTTGGCATTTGTTTTGTTTATATTTGTCAAATTATAAAAATTGCTTAAATGAAATATACTATCCTATTGTTTTTATTAGTAATGAGTTTTATAACTGTTGAAGCTCAATTATTGTGGAGTGATGAAATGGACTCTAAAAGAACAGATAAAATTTATGATATTTTATATGCAGATAGTAGTTTTATATACTATTATAATGTATCTGAACCATTAAAAGGATATGGTTATATCAACAGAGATTTAAAACTAAAAAGTATTTCTCGAACTACTACCGACTTCCAAAGAACGATAGAAAGAGACATCACTTTTGAAGAAGAATATAATCTGTCTGATATTGCTTTTTACAATAATACTTTTGTGATGATGGCAAGTATTGAAACTGAAAAAGACAATTATGAGTTAAGCTTAGTTACACTAGATACATCATTAGAGCAAGTTAATCAAACTGTTTTTGAAAATATTACAGATGAAACTTTTGAATATCATCTAGCAAAATTTGTGTATTTAAAAGATCAAATAGTATTAGTAATTGAAAGAACGCTTAAAGGCGATAAATATGCGTATAAAAACGATGACCATAAAGAATTAATGTTGTATTACTTTGATAAAAAATTCAAATTAATAAAAAAAGAATTTTATAATTACGACAATGACTATGGAACAACTAATTGGGTGTCTATCACCTCTATTGATAATGAAGTATTTTTTATTTTGAAAGAATTTGTAGAACCAGAAAATCCAAAAGAAAAAAACTATTTTGCTTATGTTCCAAAATATAAATATTCAATATATACAGTTAAAAATAATGAATTAAAGAAGTTACATACACTCAATCCAAATTATTACTATAACGAAGTCTACTTTACAAAAAGCAACAATGACAAATTAAATGTATTATATACAATTAAAAGCATTTTTTCTAGCGAAGAATACATTAAAGGTGTTGGTGCTTTAATTTTAAATACTAACGGAGATGTAATTACTAATAGAAACTTTGCAATTAACCAAACTACTTTGGAACAGTTTCATAAAAAAGAGGTGAATGAAGTTGCCAATACAAAGCATATGAGCCCTAGTTTTAAAATTAACTACACTAAACAAAGAAAAGACAATGGTTTTTATTTAGTATTAGAATATTTTAAAGAAATAGAATCTGGTGGCTATACTTCTGGTGGTTTTTTTGGTGGAGCAATTGGTGGTGGTTATCATAGTGGTGGATTTGGTAATACATCTGTTATTTATAATTCGTATGCTAATGTTGTTTTTAGTTTTGATGACTCATTAAGCTTAGAAGGCATTTCTTATTTGCCAAAAGAACAAACATCATCAGTTGCTCAATTTATTTCTTGTATTTATACTACTATTGATAATGATTTGTATTTGTTTACTAATGGCAATGTTAAAAAAGGATTCAGTAAATATTTTATGGGCATACTCTCTGCTAAAGATTTTAAAGATGCGACTTGCTATCAAATGAAAGTTACACCAAATCAACAAATAGAAATAAAAGAAGCATTTAAAAACGAAGGAGAAAAATCGCTATTATATACTAGCAGATCTTATATAAATGATAATATTTTATTTATATATTCCAATTTTGAACCATTTGCAAAGTTTAAAGAGAAAAATCCACGATTAGGTATTTATCATATACAGTAAGCTGTTCTAATAGATTGTTTGTTTTAGATTGCCACATTTTCGGAGAACAAAAAAGTGTGGTAATCTAATAATAGATAGCTTCGTAAACTCGCTAAGACGAAAAACTTATTTCTACACTTCCCAAACAACAACATCTGTATGTTCATACCATGTTTGATAATGTTGTTCTTTTGCTTTTTCTAATATATTTCTTTTTACTTTAAGTGTTGGTGTCAATAAATTATTTTCTACAGTCCATGCTTCTCGCATAATTACTGCTTTCTTCATTTTTTCGTGTTTGTCTAATTGTGTGTTTACTTCTTTAATGGTTGATTGTAATTGGTTGGCAATATCGTTTTTATCTAAGTGCAAGGCATCTTCTGCCAAAACAATTAAAGCAATAGTTTGTGGTAAATTAGCACCTACAACACAAACTTGTTCTATCAATGTGTTTTTAGATAATTCGTTTTCAATAGGTGCTGGAGCAACATATTTTCCTTTATCGGTTTTAAAAATATCTTTAACTCTACCAGTAATTGTTAGAAATCCAGCAGCATCAATTTTGCCTTGGTCGCCAGTACATAAAAATCCATCAGCAGTAATTGTTTCTTTGGTTTTTTCTTCATCTTTGTAGTAGCCAATCATTACAGCATCGCTTTTTACTAAAATTTCTTCTTCTTCTGTTAATTTTACTTCGTTAAAAGGCAAAGAAGTACCAACAGAACCAACTTTTCTTTTATTAGGTAAATTGATATGTGAATAAGCACAATTTTCGGTCATAGCATACGCTTCATTAATTACAATATCCAACGCTTCAAACCAATCTGATGTTGCTTTAGGCAAAGGAGCTGCTCCACTAAAAATGTATTTGGCTTTATCTAAACCTAATCCAGCTTTAATTTTATTTTTGATGATGTTATTTAGAATTGGAATTTTTAGTAAAATATTCAATCTGTTTTGTGGCATTTTAGCTAATATTCCCATTTGAAATTTGGTCCAAATTCTAGGAACAGCAAAAAAGATAGTTGGTTGTGTTTCCTGTAAATTATTGGCAAAAGTATCTAAAGATTCTGCAAAAGAAATTGAACTACCTGTAGAAATTGCTCCCATTTCTACCAACATGCGTTCTGCAATATGCGATAATGGCAAATACGAGAAAAATCTATCATTTTGACCAAGGTCGCCTATGGTTTTTAATGCATTATCAATAGCAAAAGCAAAGGCATGTACATTGTGCATTACACCTTTTGGCATTCCTGTTGTTCCAGAAGTATAAATAATAGTTAGTAAATCTTCTGGTTGTAAAATTGGACGCTCTTTTAGTGCTTCTGTTTGGTCTAAAATAGTATTCCAATTAATATAACCATCACCTTTTTCTTCCCAATATGGAAATGTAATTACTTGAACGCTACTAGGAACACCACTGTGTTGTTTGTGCCATTCATCGAGTTTTCCTACAAAACAAACTTTGGCTTCGCTGTGTTCTAAGCAATATTGTATAGTTTCTGCTGTAATAGTTGGATATAATGGCACAGACACATGACCAGCCATCATAATCGCTAAGTCACTCATCACCCAATGAGCACAATTTTTAGAAATGATAGCAATCTTGCTTTGTTTAGGTAAGTTTAAACTAATTAAATAGTTGGCTATTTTTCTAATTTCTTGTCCAGCATTTGCGTAGTTAATATGTAGCCATTCGCCATTGTATGCTTGTCTAAAAAACGATTTATCGGCTTGTTCTTTTTCCCATTTATAAAATTGCTCTAGTGGAGAGATATATTTCATGTGTTAATATTATGTTACTAAAATAACACATGCCATTCTATAATCAAAACATTAATGAATTTAAATTTTAGATTTATACAGTAATAGAAATTTTGTAGTTGTTTTCATTATGAATAACGCTGTATTTTAATCATGTAACACAATAGATTCCAAATAAATTTCTTCGTGGTACTACGAAATTTTTTGGAATGACGACCAACTATACAATATTATATTTGCTTATACACTTCGTCAAATGGTACTCGGCATCTATCTCCAAAAACTCCTTCTTCGCCTTTTCTAATACCACAAGCCATTACCATATTAATTTCTGCACCTGCAGGTAATTTTAATGCTTTCTTTAATACTCTGCTGTCAAATCCTTCTAATGGACAAGTATCGTAACCTTCGTTTGCCATTGCTATCATAAAAGTTTGTGCTGCCAAAGCTGCTGATTTGTGTACGACTACACGCATATCGTTTTCAGATACTTCTCTGGTAATGGTTCTAAACAAACCAATACCTTTGGTTAATCCAACTCTGAAGGTGCCTAATGCACCAAAAAAATTAGTATATAATAAAGGCATAATTTTTCCGTAGTATAACTCTCTGTCTTTAATGCGTTTTTCTTGTCGGTCTTTTGGACTGTTTCGTAGTATGTTGTCTCTTTCGTATTCTAAAACAAATTTAGAGCGTTGCTTATGTTTATCTTGTCTGGTAACAAAGACTACAATTTGTGTAGCTGTTTGTGTAGCTGTTTGATCTAAGCATGCGTGAGAAATTGCTTTCATTAACTTTTCATCTGTTACATGATAAAATTCCCATAATTGCATATTAGAACTGTTTGGTGCTAGTGTAGCTAATTCTAAGCATTGCTTTACTTTTGCTGTATCTAATGGTTTTGTTTTGTCGAACACTCTAATTGAGCGTCTGTGATTTAATACTTCTTCTAAATTCATTTTATATTTGTTTTTATCTTATTAATTAAATGATTGTCTAAATTCTAATGGTGCAATGTTTGTTCTATTTTTAAATAAACGATGAAAGGATTGCGAATGTTCAAAACCTAATTGATATGCAATTTCTGATACCGATAAATTTGTAGTGCTTAATAATTCTTTTGCTTTATCAATTAGTCTATTTTGTATGTGTTGTTGTGTTGTTTGTCCTGTTTGAACGCGTAGCATATCACTTAAATAATTTGGACTTAAATTTAATTCATTGGCAATATATTGAACACTTGGAATGCCATATTGTTCTAAATTTTCATTTTTAAAACTATTGTCTAATAAACTTTCTAATTTAATGAATAAATCGCTATTGACTTTTTTTCTTGTTAGAAATTGTCTGTTGTAAAATCTATCATTATATTTTAATAATAATTCTATATTAGAAATTAATAAATCTTGTGTAAAGGAATCTATATTAGCATTTATTTCTTTGCTGATATTTTCAAATATATCTAAAATTACTTGTTCTTCTTGTACTGATAGAAAAAGTGCTTCGTTGGTAGCATAAGAAAAATAACCGTAGTTTTTTATAGTAGCAGCCAATGTATATCCATATAAAAAATCTTGATGAATGACTAGGACTTTACTTCTGATAACTTCTAACAACATATCTTCAAATTGTACTACTTGGTTTGGTGCTGTGAAATACATCACACCATCATCATAATCGTAGTAGTTTTGTCCGTACTTAAATTTTCCTGTACACTCTTGTTTTATAGCAACCACATAAAAATCTGAAGTAAATTGTAAGTTGGAATAATTGCTTACATTAGATACAATACTCGAAAAATCAAATACACTAATTAAAGGATGTTTTGGTTTTTCTATCTGCAATAATTCGTGTAGTACAGTTATTGATTTTATGTGTATAGGTTGATTCATTGTTTGTTGATATTAAAGTAAATATTTTTCATCGAAATCAATATTGTTTTCAATTAATAGTTGTTTATACTCTTCTATAAATGTTTTTGTTTGATGGTGTTCTTTTTGATTTTTTATATAATTAATTATTTTATCTTTTTCATTGGAAGAATAAGTAAATGCTCCGTAACCTTCTTGCCATCCTTCAAAATCTGGAAATAAATTAGTGCTTTTCATCCAAACACTACTAGCAACTTTTATGTCTTTTACAAAGTCTGACAAAGCTATTGTAGGATGTAAATCTGTTAATATATGAATATGATTTTCTATGCCGTTGATACGATATAGTTTACATTTTTTATTCTTGATTATTCCATGTATATACTTATAGAGTGCTTGACTGTTTTCTTCTGAAATAGTCATTTTTCTATGCTTGGTTCCGAAAATAATATGATAATATATTTTATAATAACTCATGTTCTGGTTTTTTGTTTTACCTGCAGTTGCACTGTAGGTTATGCTTATTCAACCTTTCAGGTTGTAACTGTAGTTCTTTATACCTGCAGTTGCACTGCAGGTTACTGATGTTCAACTCTTCGAGTTGATTGGTATAATAGTCCGAAGAACTATAATGTGAGTAACCTCGTGTGTAACTCGAGGCATTGTGATAGTCTATTACGCACAAGTCCGAAGGACTTGAATAATTAAATATGTAATTATAATAATTGCTCATCTCTTATTTGTTGCACTCCTTCTTTGTAAGTAGTAACTACAAAATTGGGAAATTGTTTTCTAAACTTTGTGTCATCAAAAATATTATTGTGTTCGTATCTTGGCAACAGTTCTAATAATTCTTTTGTCTTATGATTAAACATTGCTCCTATTTTAAATACAAATTTTGGTATTATTATATAACTTAATTTTTTATCATATGCTTTTGATACTAAATCTATAAATTGTTTATAAGTCAATCGATTGTTATCTATTGGTAAATGCCATGTTTGATTATACGCACTTGGTGTGTTGCCAATTAAAGCTGTTGCTCTACTAGCATCTGGTGTCCAAATTAAACTGCGTAATTTTTTATCGCTTAATGGTACTTTTAATTTTTTATTGTTTTTTATATTATTAAAGATTAATGTATTGGTGATGCTTTGTGTTTTTGCTGGTCCGTAAAATTCTGGTGCTCTACAAATGACTGCTTCTATATTTCCAGCTTGCATTTCGTTTAACAATAATTGTGTCATTTTTGCTCTTACTTTTCCTTTTCTGCCAACTGGTGCAAATGCAGTAGCTTCTGTTAGTATTTTATCATTCTGTGGATACATATAAGTATTATCGAAATAGACTAATTTTGTTTTATTGATTTTGCAAGCGTCTATTACATTTTGTAGTATTAACGGAAATTGTGCTTCCCATAAATCAGTATTTATTGGTAATCCTAAAGTAAAATAAGCAATGTCGCAACCTTTTATTGCTTCAATGGCTTGTGCTTTAATGCTTAAATCGGCAGCAAAAATAGTGTCTGTATCATTTATTTTTGTTGGCTTTCTGCCTACAATACGAATGTCTGAAGTATGGTTTCGTTTTAGTTCTCTGGCTACTTCTTCACCAATTTGTCCGTTTGCTCCTAGTATTACTTGCATTGTTTTTACTTCACTTGTTTTAGTATTTCTGCCATTACTACTTTTGCCATTTCTTTAGAACTAAATGGATTTTGACCTGTAATTAAATTGCCATCAACTTTTACATAAGAAGTCATTGGAATAAATGCTTTTTTATAATCAGCACCTCTTTCTTTTAAACCAGCTTCTAAATTGAAAGGCACTTCTTTTTTTCTTTTTGCTAAGCTTTCTTCAAACCAATTAAATCCTGTAATCGTTTTATTTTTTATCAAATAATCGCCATTAGATAATTTTACATTCAACAAACCACCTACTCCATGACAAATAGCCGATACAATTTTTCCATCTTCATATTGTTTTGCAATGATGTTTTGCATGGTAGTATCGTTAGGAAAATCGTACATCGTGCCATGACCACCTGCTAAATACACCACATCAAATTGTTCGTTTTCTATTTGTTTTAAACTTTTGCTGTTTTTTAATAAATCCATAAAAGAGCTATCGTTCAAATAATTTTCAGAAACTTTGTCGAGCATCATCTTTTTTAAACTTTCTGGATCGATTGGTACATTGCCACCTTTTGGACTTGCAATAGTAATGTCATATCCTTTTGCTTCGGCAGCATGATACAAATGTGTTAGCTCACTCAACCACAAACCAGTTTCTAAATTTCCACTAGCATATTGGTTAATATTCGTTACAATGATTAAAATTTTAATTGCATTCATGTTATTTCTTTTTGTTGATACAAAGGTATAACATCAAACATAAGTAGTTGTAGCCAAATGAAATGGTGTTGTAACCAAATCTCTGATTTCTAACTTTGTAGAGAATATCATTGTATTTCAACACTTTTTAATGTTTAATTTCTACTTTTGCATTTGTAATTATAATGAAAAAATACTTTTATTTGTTTTTTGTTTTGATAATGTGCATCAGTTGCCAAGAAAATGATATTGCTACTATTAATGCACTGATTAAAGATGATGAGGTTGGTGTAGAAATTGCAGATAGTGTAAAACTAATTTATAAAGAAAACGAATTTATAAGAGCAGAAATTACTACCAAAACAGTAAAACGATATATTGAGAGTCAAAATAAACTAGAGTTTACAAAAGGTATGGTCGTTAAGTTTTATGAAGGACTTAAACTAACTTCGGTACTTACAGCAGATTATGGTATTCTAGATGATACTAAACAAACGATAGAAGTTAAAGGCAATATCGTTATGCAAAACTATAAACATGAAGTACTTAAAACCGAAAATTTAGTTTGGAATTTAATCAACAAAACTATTTACGCCCAAGATAAAATAAGTATAAAAACACCATATGATATTATTACAGGTTATGGTTTAAATGCCAAAGAAGATTTTTCTAACTATAGTATAAAAAGAGTTACAGGCATTGTTTCTTATAACGAAGACGAATCTTTTAGATGATATAAAAATTAAAAAGATATAGTAACTTAGCACTTACAATATGACTTCATTCTTGTTAATAGTAATACTTTTGTCATTGTCTGCATTTTTTTCAGGAATGGAAATTGCTTTCTTATCTGCCAATAAGTTAAAAATAGAGTTAGCTTACCAACGAGGAACTTTCTACGGAAAAATACTGAACACCTTTGTAAAAAAACCATCAAAATTTATAGTAACGGTACTACTAGGTAACAATATTGTATTAATTGTATTTGGTATTGTGTTTGCTAAAATCATAGAACCATGGTTGGCACAATTCATTGCATCACATTTTATTATTTTGCTGCTACAAACACTAATTTCTACAACAATTGTTTTGTTTTTAGGCGAATATATTCCAAAAGTAATGTTTAAAGCATTTGCCGATACCATTTTACCTGTAGCTGCATTGCCTTTTAATTCCTTGTATTGGTTATTATATCCAGGATATCTTTTAATCAACTTCATCACCAAATCATTTCTCAATTTATTTGGTGTAAAAGTCAGTGAAAAAAGCATGGAATTTACTACTGTAGATTTAGAACAATATGTAAAAGAAAATATGTCAGACGATGATGAAGAACATCACGAAGTAGACAAAGAACTCTTTGAAAATGTACTCGACTTAAAAAACATCAGAGTAAGAGACTGCATGGTGCCAAGAAGAGAAATTACAGCAATAGACATCAATGCATCTATTCAAGAATTAAAAAATTTAATTGTAGCAACCTATCATTCTAGAATTTTAGTGTACGATGATAATATCGATAAAATTGTAGGATATATACATCACTTCGATTTACATAAAAATCCAAAGAACATTAGCAATATACTAATGCCAATTAAAATTGTAAATGAAACTACCTTTATTCAGAAACTAATGAATGAGTTCATCAAAGAACATAAAAACATTGCTTGGGTAGTTGATGAATATGGTGGCACTGCTGGTGTAATTACTTTAGAAGATATTTTAGAAGAAATTTTTGGTGAAATTGACGACGAATACGATAAAGATGAGCTCATAGAAAACCAATTGGCAAAGAATGAGTTTTTATTGTCTGGAAGAACAGAAATTGACCATTTAAACGAAGAGTTCGATTTAAATATTCCTGAAGGAGATTACGAAACACTCTCTGGATTTATTATTTCTCACTCCGAAACCATTCCAGAAAAAGATGAAACGATTACCATTGGCAAGTATCAATTTAAGATACTAGATGTTTCTGAAACCAAAATAGAAACCGTAAAATTGGTGGTTTTAGAAGAAAAGGAATCTTAAGTTATCTTTATTTGATATCGTTTTTAACCACATTTTTAACCGCAATCTATATTATTAAACAAAAAACAATTACTTTTGCAACGCTTTAAATATCAACACGAATGGCTATTATTAGTAAAATAAGACAAAGATCATGGATATTACTTACTTTCATTGCTTTAGCAATGTTAATCTTTTTAGTACAGGCAGCTTTAGAAAGTCCGTCTAATTCATTAAGAGGTGGTAAGAAAAATTCAGTAGGAAAAATCAACGGACACAACATCTCTGCTACAGAGTACAGTCAACAAGTTACAGACTATGAAGATGGATTAAAACTCATTAATCCACAAATACAAGTAGATGACGAAATGCGTAGCCAAATTAGAGACGAAGTATGGTACAATACTGCCATGCAAGCTATACTTGGCAAGACATTAAAATCACTAGGTATTGGTGTTACGCTTCAAGAAATTGGTCAGTTAATGACTTCTAAAAAAGCACATCCATTAGCACAACGATTATTAATGCAACTTGGAGCTGTAGATCAAGGAACTGGTCAAATTGATGAAGCGAAAGCTCGTGAAATAATGACCAATATTGACAAATATGATCCAGATGGAACAAATAATCTAAGACAAACCATACAACAAATAGAAACTTTAGTAAAAGAAGAAACGATTAAGTCAAAGTACTTAAACTTAGTAGCTAAGTCATATTATTTGCCAAAATTTTTGGTGAAAGACATCGTAAAATCAAATCAATCTGCTACAATTAACTACTTAGAAGTACCATATACTAGCTTAGACGATGCTAAATATAAAGTTACAGACAAAGAAATTCAAGAGTATATTGATAAGCACAAAAAACAATATGAGCAAAAAGCTACTAGAACACTAGATATGGTAGTATTTGATATTTTACCATCAAAAGATGACTCTAGCGAAGCACTTACAAGAATTGAAAAACTAAGAACAGAGTACGATAAAGATCCTAATGATTCTGCATTCTTAGCAAGAAATTCTATTCAAGGACCAAACGATTTATATTTTTCTTTAGATGAATTGCAACAAGCAGGTAGAGATATGGACAAACTCAACTCAATTGCTACAGGTGCAACATCAGACATTTATATTACTAACGGAGCATATGTCTTTTCTAAAGTAATTAACAGAAGAGTAGCACCAGATACAGTTAGAGCGGCTCATATTTTATTATCACTTGGCGATGGTTCTGACGAAGCAAAAGCAGCAGCAAATCAACTAGCAGACAGTTTAATACAAGTACTAGCATCAGGAAAAGCAAATTTTGGTGATGTTGCTTTCCAAAATACTAAAGACGAAGGCACAAAACAAAAAGGTGGAGACTTAGGTTACTTCGGAAGAAATACTATGGTTAAACCTTTCAACGATAAAGTGTTTTACGGAATGGTTCCAGGACAAATTGCAAAAGTAGAATCTCAATTTGGATTACATATCATTTTATTAATAGATGCAAGAAGTCCAAAACAATTGGTTCAAGTAGTAGACTTTGTTCAACCAATATTACCAGGAAAAGAAACGCAGAAAAAAGTTTATAACGAAGCCGTTGCTTTCCAACAAAATAATAATACTGCTGATAAATTTGATAAAGCAATCAAAACAAAAAATGCATTAAGAAGCATTACTGTTCAGCAAAACGATGTAAATGTTCAAAATCTTGGAGCAGCTAGAAAAGTAGTACAATGGGCTTTTGAACAAGAAGCAGCAGATAAAATAGATTTCTTTGATTTAAGCGATAAATTTGTAGTAGCAAAACTAGATAAAATTACAGCAGAAGGTTTAGCAACGGTAGCAGATGTTAAAGATGAAGTAAGCTATATCTTAATCAACGATAAAAAAGCAAAAGACATTACTACACAATTAAACAGTGCATCAAAAGGAACAACAGACTTAAATGCTATTGCTACAAAAGTAAAAGACGCTGCTGTTAATAGTGATGTAGCGGTTCGTTTTTCAAGCGGATTTTTAGGCACATCAGGAAATGAGCCAGTTGCAGTTGGTGCAGCATTTGGAGTAAAAGAAAACAAACTATCTACACCAGTAAAAGGCAATATGGGTGTCTTTATAGTACAACCAACTACATTTGGAGAAGTACCAGCAACAGACAAAGAGCAAATTGCCAACTATCAAAAGCAATTTACTACCAACTATGCCAATCAAATGCAATTCCAACAACTACTAAATGCAATTCTTAAAAATGCCAAAGTAGAAGACTTAAGATACACCGTATACTAAAAGTATATTTACAATGATATCAAAAATGCTTAACTATATTGGTTAAGCATTTTTTGTTTTTGAAGAGGTTTTAGTATAATTGCTTTCTTTAATTGCCATAACTGGTTTGTAGCATTTAATACTAGCTTAAAACTAGTACTTGTACTATTTCATATATTAGTAGTTTAATCCGATATTTTTTATCGGATTTTTTATAATACAATAATTATGAATACGGATAAGGTTTACATTTTCGACACCACACTTAGAGACGGCGAACAAGTTCCTGGTTGCCAATTAAACACAGTAGAAAAAATTGAAGTCGCTATTGCACTAGAGCAATTAGGTGTTGATGTCTTAGAAGCTGGCTTTCCAATTTCTTCGCCAGGCGATTTTAATTCTGTAGTAGAAATATCTAAAAATGTAAGTAATCCAACTATTTGTGCTTTAACAAGAGCTGTAGATAAAGATATTGAATGTGCCGCAGATGCCTTAAAGTTTGCTAAAAGAGGCAGAATTCATACAGGCATTGGCAGCTCTGATATTCATATCAACAATAAATTAAGAACTACTAGAGAAAAAATATTAGAAAAAGCAGCTTGGGCAGCTAAATATGCTAGAAATTTTGTAGATGATGTAGAATTCTTTTGCGAAGATGCAGGTAGAGCAGACATAGAATTTTTAGCTAAAATGGTAGAAACAGTAATTGCCAACGGAGCAACGGTAGTTAATATTCCAGATACAACAGGTTATTGTTTGCCAGACCAATACGGCGAAAAAATTGCGTACTTAATGAACAATGTTCCAAATATTGATAAAGCAATTATTTCTGTTCACTGTCATAACGATTTAGGAATGGCTACTGCAAATTCTATGGCTGGTATTAGAAATGGAGCAAGACAAGTGGAAGTTACAATGAATGGTATTGGCGAAAGAGCAGGAAATACTTCACTAGAAGAAGTAGCTATGATTATTCGTTCGCACAAAGAAACACTTAATGTTTATACAGATATTGATGTAAAGAAAATCTATCCAACATCACGATTAATTACACGATTGATGCGAATGCCAGTTCAACCAAATAAAGCTATTGTTGGAAGAAATGCCTTTTCACATTCATCTGGTATTCATCAAGATGGTGTTTTAAAAGATAGAGAAAATTACGAAATCATTGATCCAAAAGATGTAGGAATTCCAGAGTCTTTAATTGTATTAACAGCAAGAAGTGGAAGAGCTGCACTAAAACATCGACTAGAAAAAATTGGTTTTTCTTTAGATGTTGATGGATTAAATGATGCATATACTAAGTTCTTAGAATTAGCCGACAGAAAAAAAGAAGTATACGACGAAGACTTATTAGAAATGATGGGTTCTAGCATTAGTGGAAAAATCTATCAAGTGAAAGACTTAGAAGTGTATTGTGGTACTAATGGCAACTCAAAAGCTACGGTTACATTAACTAAAGACAACGAATCGTTTAATGCTACAGCAGAAGGCAATGGACCAGTAGATGCTTCTTTAAAAGCAATCGATAAAATTATAAATATAGAGAACAAGCTAGAAGAATATTTAGTACAAGCCATTACTGGTGGAAGTAATGATATAGGAAAAGTACATATACAACTATCTAAAGATGGTGCTTTTTACTATGGCTTTGGTGCAGATACTGATATTGTTTTCGCTTCTGCAAAAGCATATATTGATGCTTTAAATAAAGTATAATTTAATTGAGTTAATTTGAGCATAGCTAAGATTGTCTAATTGAGTCTAATATCTAAAAATCTTGATTCTTAAAAACATTTTATGTTTTTCAAAAAAATATCTCTTATCTTCAAGAAGTAGAAAAACTCAACTTGTCAGAAAAAAGAAGAATAGAAGTTTGTATCATTTCAGATGTTCATTTAGGAACGCATGCTTGTCATGCTAAAGAACTCAATCGCTATTTAAAAAGTATACAACCAAACATGTTAATTATTAACGGCGATTGGTTAGATATTTGGCATTTTAGTGCTGGTTATTTTCCAAAAGAACATATTGAAAATGTATTTCTAGTACTTGATTTTGCTCGACAAGGCATTCCTGTATACTACATTGCAGGAAATCATGATGATACGATTAGAGATTTCTTAGATTTTAAATTTGATACTATAGAAATTAAAGATGAAATTTTTTTAGACCTAGATGGAAAAAAACACTGGGTTTTTCATGGCGATAAATACGATTTATCGGTTGGTGGTTCTGCAAGATGGTTAGCAAAATTAGGTGGTAGATCATACGACCAAATTTTTAGACTCAATCGTTACATCAATAAAATTAGAATGAAATTAGGTAAAGACCGAATTTATCTTTCTAAACTAATAAAAGACAAAGTAAAAAGTTTTGTAAAATCAAAAGTACAAGATTTTGAAGATGTAGCACTAGAAATTGCAATTAAAGAAAAATACGATTGTGTTATTTGTGGACACATTCATAAACCACAAGATAGAATAGTTGCCAATGATGAAGGCAGTGTGCGTTATTTAAATAGTGGCGATTGGGTAGAAAATCTCACAGCATTAGAATACAATAACGGCAATTGGGAAATTTTTTATTACTGGCACGACTTACAATTCAAAGATATTGATAGAAGCTAATTTTATATACTAAGACTAGTAACACTTATTTTTTAGTATTGTAGTGAAAAAGCAGCTTGTTTTGAAAAAACAAGACAGACTGTCTGTTTTTATGTTAAAAATAAGACAAAGTGGCTTATTGTAATGCGTTTTTTTAAAATAACTACATTGGTCTATAATTTGTTTAATGCTTTATAAAATAGAATTATAAACATTAAAAACAAATATTATGACACTCGTAAGAAGAAAATCAAACAGCAATCTATCAAATTTATTTTTTGATGATTTTTTTGGAAGAGAATTGGCTAATTTAAGCAATCGTCAGGCAGAAAAACAACCAGCAGTAAACATTAAAGAAACCGAAGATGCCTACAAAATAGAGCTTTCTGCACCAGGTTTTGAAAAAGAAGACTTTAAAGTAGAATTAAATGAAAATATTTTAAACATTAGTGCAGAAAAAACTGTTAACGAAGAAGAAACAGATAAAAAAGAAACCTTTTTAAGAAAGGAATTTAGCTACTCTGGCTTTAAAAGAAGTTTTACATTAGATGAAAAAAATGTAGAAACCTCTAAAATTGTTGGCAAATATGAAAAAGGTTTGCTATATTTGCATATACCGAAAATTGGTGAAAAAGAAAAAGAAGCAAAATTTATAAAAATAAATATTGCGTAACCTCAAGGCAATATTAGTTAGTAGTCGTCCTGCCTGCAATAGGCAGGATTTTTTATTTTATACTATTACTCAATAAAAATTAGCCCAATTTTTCCGAACTTGTTTCGGAATCTATTCTTATAAAAGAGTCTGAAATAAATTCAGAAAAGTATCTACATTATAATACTAACTCCTAATTTTAAATTAGACTATTTTATAATTATAAATGGTATTACTGCTTTACTACTTTGTGTACTACCTTTCCGTTGTTAGCATTGGTTATACTTAGTAAGTATATTCCTGCATTTAGTTCATTAAAACTATTGGTTAAGTTTATAGTGTTTTTTCCACTATATATAGTGTTTGTCCAAATATTTGATTTAATTAAACTACCATTAATGTTAAAAATATCAATATTAATATTATCATTTTGTTTAGCATAAATATCAAGTACTAAGGTTTGTGTACTTGGATTTGGATATACATTTATTTTTTCTATACTTGCTATTGGTTTAATGCCATTAACAATAGTAGTATCTTGTTTTATAATTTGAAATTTATCATATAAAATTCCAGCTGCTGTATAATAAGATGCAGTCAGCACATTTCCTTCAATGGTTAAAATCATACTGCCAACAGCATCAGATAAATCAGTAAACATTACAGGATGATGTTCTCCATTGTCGCCTTCTTTTTTTCCAGAGTTACCTACAACAGCATATACTGTTCCTTTGTTAGCACTTACACCATATGTTTTTTTGTGATAAGCTTCTCCTAAATCTGGATTACCACTACTTCCATCAATTAACATAGTAGTAGAATCGTAATAATATGAATAATTATAATGTCCATTTATTAAAAACGAGCGTTCATAAACATGACTGTGTCCATTCAAAATTAAATCAATGCCATTCTCTTCTAAAATAGGTAAATATTCTTCCCTCATTCCTTTCATAAAAAGTTCCCAACCATCATCAGAGTCATGACTTCCTTTAGAATATGGTGGTTGATGCCAATATGCAATATTAAATTTTTTAGTACTAGCTTGTAAATCTGCGATAGCAAAATTGTACATGTCTTTATTTACAAGCTCTGTTGAGAATGGTTTGTAGAAGACATAAGGCATTGGCTCAGAATTTAGTGCTAAAAAGTGAGCAGTACCATAATCGTATGAGTAGTAAGTTTCTGTTCCAGAACCAATACCACCAGCTTCTCCATTTTTAGGTACTTCTACAATATTATAATAAGGTCCAGCATCGTTTTTAGGATTGGGTTTTCTACTTATACTTCCATAATCGTGGTTGCCTGGAATTGGATAAAAAGGTAAAAATCTAAAAATAGAATCGTAACCAAAATCGCTACTAAATACTTTTTGTTGGTATTCCCAATCTTTTCCATTATCGTAAGTATTATCACCTAACCAAAGCCATGCATCTACAGTATTGTTTACCAAGTAATTTTGAAACCATCTTTTTACAGAGATTTGATCGTTGTTTTTAGCTCCAAAATCACCAGTAACCCAAAAACTTACTTTACTTGTATCATTACTACTTGGATTGGTAACAAAGTGATGTTGTTCATTATTGCCTGCTAAAATATTTCCGTTTAGTGAAACAGCATAGTAATATTTTGTTTTTGGAGAAAGTCCTTCTATCAAAACAATATGGTCGGTTACTAAATTGGTATCAGTTACTATGTTGCTCAAATTATTTATAGTACTGCCAAAATTTATAGTTGATGTAGTAGCACTATCAGTTCGCCACATTATTTTTATACTATTTGGTGTAGCACTTTGCAAATATGGACCACGAACAATTTGTTGAGCATTTACAACAATAGAAAATAAAATAAAACTTAAAAGGTAGACATACTTATTCATGCTCAATTTTTTATAAATATAAGAATAAATGTATGTTTATTCAATAATAACGCCAATATCTTTTATGTTTTCAATTGGATTTTTTCGCATTAATTGTGTGATTTTTATTTGGACAATTCCTTTTTTATCAAACGAAATATTGTTTACAATAGGAATCGTTTGCGTGCAAATACTACCAGTACATTTACCAAAAGGTTTGCCTAGTTTATTATATAAAACCACTTCTTGTTTTTTTGATGCTGTTTTTCCATTATAGCTAACATCAACTTGTAACCATAAATTGCTAAACTCAAAATCTTTATCATGTCTTACGCTTAATAATATTTGATGTGGTGTATTGCTTGGTTGTTCAATAGTTTTGCTAAATGTCAATGTATCTTTTATTAGCCAACTTTGATTTTTTATAGATTGATAATCACTATAATAATATTTATCTTTACAAGCAGTAAACAACAATAAAACAGCAACAAAAGCAAACAAAATAGTTTTCATAAGGTAAAGGTAGAAATTTTGTAAATAACTATTCTAAAATTTCCATTCAACTAACTTCTGATTGTCATTTTCTAACATTTCAATAGGCACTTGGTCAATAATTTCTGCTTTTATAGCATCTATTACTTGTTTTTTTAAAACAGACCTACTATAAACAATGCCAATTTCTCTTATTGGTTTCGGATTTTCAAATCGTCTTACTAAATGCATTTTGTGTTTATTCATTTCCAACACAGCCAATTCAGGAAGCAGTGTAAAACCACCTTCAACTTCTACCATTTTTTTTAGCGTTTCTATACTACTGCTTTCATATAATAGATGCTCTTGTATGGGAACTTTTTTATTGCAAATATTAATTACTTGATTTCTAAAACAATTGCCATCACTCAACAGCCAAATATCATTTCTTGAAATATCTTTACTGTTTATCGCTTTTTTTTCTAGCAATGGGTGTTTGATGTGAGCATATACACTTATTTCCTCATAGTATAATTTTTCTTCTATAATATTAGGTTCATTAATTGGTGTTGAAAGAATGCCTGCATCAATTTCATCTTTTTGTAGTGCTAAAATAATTTCATCGGTTTTTAACTCTGTAATTTTTAATTGTACTGCTGGATATTTTTCAATAAAACTACCAACAAAATAAGGCAATAAATATGGAGCAATCGTAGGAATAATAGCCAAGCTAAACTGTCCTTCAACTTTGTCTTTGTCTGATTGAATCAATCGTTCAATTTTTTTCAACTCTTGTATCACTATTTTCGATTGATTGATAATCGATTCTCCAATTGGCGTTACAACAATAGGATGTTTCGTTCTATCAAATAAAACAACACCAAGCGTTTCTTCTAGCTTTTTTATTTGCATACTCAATGTTGGTTGAGTAACAAAACATGCTTCAGCTGCTTTAGCAAAATTCAAGTAGTTAGATAATGCAATAGCATATTCTAATTGTGTTAAACTTATATCCATAGATAAAAACTATTAGGTTATAAATATAATCAATTTTCTTTATAAGAAAAATAAGATATCTTTGTATCGTAAAAATTTTATAACCATGAACACAACAGCACTACTCAATCAATTATTATCTGATTATCAAATACATTATCAAAACTTAAGAGGTTTTCATTGGAATATAAAAGGCCCTAAATTTTTTGAATTACATGCAAAATTTGAAGAACTATACAACGATGCACAATTAAAAATAGACGAAATAGCAGAACGAATACTAACATTAAAAGGACGACCACTACACTCTTTTTCTGATTATACAGAACATGCAAACTTAAAAGAGGTTAAAAATGTGTCAGAAGCACAACAGTGTATGCAATGTATTGTTGAAAATATGTCTTATTTAGTAACTTTGCAGAACCAAATTTTGGAACAGGCAGCAAGTGTTGACGACAAAGGAACTGAAGACATGATGACACAATACATTGCATTCCACGAAAAAACACTGTGGATGTTTAATGCTTGGTTAGGATAAAAAAACAATTATAAACTTTAAAATAAAAAAACAATGGGATTAGCAACAGTAGGACAACAATTTCCTAAATTTAAAAAAACAGCAGTAGTAAGCTTAGAAAAAGGAAAAGAATTTCAAGAAATAGACAACAGCATTCACACTAAAGATGGCAAATGGATGGTGGTTTTCTTTTGGCCAAAAGATTTTACTTTCGTATGTCCAACAGAAATAGCAGAGTTTAACAAAAATGCTGGCGAATTTGCAGATAGAGATACTGTGTTAATTGGAGGAAGCACAGACAGCGAATTTGTACACCATGCTTGGAGAGTACATCACGATGATTTAAGAGATCTTAAATTTCCTATGTTGGCAGATACTTCTAAATCGTTATCAAGAGAATTAGGTATTTTAACAGAAGGCGAAGAAGTTTGTTATAGAGCAACTTTTATAGTAGATCCACAAGGCATTATTCGTTGGGTGGCAGTAAACGATTTATCTGTTGGTAGAAATGTACACGAAGTAATTAGAGTATTAGATGCATTACAAACAGACGAATTATGTCCATGTAATTGGGAAAAAGGACAAGACACTTTAAAAGTGTAGTTTTTCATAGTTTTAATTTTTTTATAGCCAAGTTGCGAGTCATTTTTCTTGTGACTTGGCTTTTTTATTTCAAATTTCAAACAAAACAAACATGAACGATACAGCAAAAGAAATATTAGAAGAATTAGGTATTGAAACAAGCAATACCAAAGTGTTAGAACAACTAGCTATTGCAGACAGTAAATATTTAAGAGACTTAAAACTCAATGTAAAAACAGTTTTAAAAGCAGATAACTTATCTGAAAAAGAAACACATTTACTAGCATTGGCAATTGCAACCAATAATACCAATCAAGTTTTGGTAGATGCATTTGTAGCAAAAGCTAAAACACTAGAGGCAACTGATGCAGAAATTGCAGAAGCTCAAGCATGTGCATCTTTGCTAAGTGCTAATAACATTTTATATAGATTCAGACATTTTGTAAGCAAAGAAGTGTACGACAATTCACCAGCAAGATTGCGAATGAACATAATGATGAATCCAACATTAGGAAAAGCATTTTTTGAATTAATTAGCTTAGCAGTTTCAGCAACAAATGGTTGTGAAATGTGTGTAAAATCGCACGAACAGTCTGTGCTAGAAGCAGGAATGAACGAAAACCAAATTTGGGACGCTATTAAAATTGCTAGTGTAATTACTAGCTTAGGAAAAATAGTCAATTAAAAACTAAACAATTTCAAAGTTTTGAACTTTGAAATTGTTTTAAATCATACAAGCATCTACTAACTAAAAACGCTCACTACGCCAAAGTGTTAACACTTTGGCGTAGCTGTTTTAAAAAAGAAGTGCGTAGCACTTCAACCTAATTAGAAATACTAAAACTAAAACTACAAAACAGCGTAGCTGTTTCATCTTATTAAACATTTGTTCTTTTCAATTAATAAGAAGTCTTTTTTATAACCAAAACAAAAGAACCTTTTCTTATCTTCACACATCATGAAAATTGGTATTGTTACCATAACTTACAATAGTGCAAAAGTAATTGATGGCTTCTTAAACAGTACGCTTAATCAAACACATACTAATTTTATATTGTACATCATCGATAATATTTCTAAAGACAATACACTAGAAATCATCAACCAATACCAAGACGAAAGAATTAAAATCATTGCCAATCAAAAAAATGTTGGCGTAGCAGCAGGCAATAATCAAGGCATTAAACAAGCATTACAAGATAATTGTAACTATATACTCATTATCAACAACGATGTAGAATTTGAATATACTATGTTTGAAAAACTATTGTTTCAAATGCAAGCATTAGATTGTTCGCTCATCGCACCAAAAATGATGTATCATCCAGAAACGCATTTAATTTGGTGGGCAGGAACGCATTTTAACAAATACAATGGCAATAAAACCAAACACATTGGCATTCAAGAAGAAGATAAAGGTCAGTACGATACTATTTGCCAAGTAGACTATGCACCAACGGCTTGTGTATTGCTAAAAAAAGAAGTGATTGATGATGTTGGATTAATGGACGAAAAATATTTTGCTTACTACGACGATACCGATTTCTTTTATAGAATTTACAAGCAAAAAAAACACTTGCTATTCTACTATCCATTCATACAATTTTATCATAAAGTAGGCGGATTATCCAACATGCGAAAAGGCACAGCACAAAAATTCAAATTCAACGATTTTTATATTCACTTAGTAACTAGAAATTTTGTTTATTATCTAAGAAAACAAAACACGGTTTGGTCTTGGTTAAATATATTTATTTTTTATTTTAGAGAACATTTAAGATTCTTTTTTAGTGGAAAATATCGTGTTAATTTCAAGACTTTCAAGTTGTTAAATATTTCATTTTTTGAAGGATTTAAATTATAGTTTCTTAAAAAACTGGTAAAAAAGGACATAAAAACTATGTTTTCACAATAAATAGCACTCCTTTTTTCGTTTTAACAGTTTAAATGGCTATCTTATGGACGCAATTTTTTTGAGGTAGACATTTATCCAAATTGCATCAAATAAAAAAAGGGTTGATAATGAATAAAAGAACATTGTTTTTGGCATTGAGCGTAATGATTTTGCCAATTAATAGTTACATTATGCTTGGTAGCGACACCGATGTAGACTTAACAGCATCTACAGTAAACATAACAACAAATGTGCCACAAATAACAGTCTTTTCTTTAGATGAAGATGTCGCTTCAGAAGAAAAACAAGCCAACTTAATAGACGAGTTTACACAAAAATTCAATTATATCAATAAAGAAGCAATAATTCAAGGATTAAAAGGATATGCTTATTTATGCGAGCATCATAAAGTAAACAATAGTCAATATTTAACCATTGTTGATTTTAGCAAAGCATCTACCGAAGAAAGGTTATTTATAATTGATGTAAAAAAACAAAAATTAGTATTAAAAAGTTTAGTAGCACATGGTAAAAACTCTGGCGATAACTATGCTACAAAATTCTCAAACGAACCAAGCTCTTATCAATCTAGTTTAGGATTTTATGTAACAGCAGAAACTTATAATGGTAGCAAAGGTTACTCATTAAGACTAGATGGATTAGAAGCTAACTTTAACAGCAATGCAAGAAGCAGAGGCGTAGTAGTTCATGGGGCAAATTATGTAAGTAAAGCATTCGCTCAAGCCAATGGTCGTTTAGGCAGAAGTCAAGGATGTCCAGCATTACCAATAGAAACCAATCAAAAAATCATCAATATTGTAAAAGGAGGATCGTGTTTCTTCATCTATCATCCAACCAACACCTACGAAAAGCAATCAGCCATACTTAAAAAGACCAACGAAACAACAGCAATGGCAGTATTAGATAGCTTACAGAGAATTTAATTATTTATATTTATTAGTATATTCTGTACCTTGCTGAATTTACCTGTCTCTACCTGTTGGTAAACATGGTATCGAACAGGTAGATTTAAGTAGCTATTATATTTCCACTTGTTAGCACCAAGCCATGGTTCGTGTCTCACGAACCATAAAAGAAAATAAGATACATTTTTAATTTTGCTGAACTTGTCTCAACAACCTCTTGCTGAACTTGTTTCAGCATCTTCAAAAAAACCAAATAATAGAATTAAAATTGCATAGCGTTTAATCTTATTAAAAATACAATAAGTAAGTAAAAGCATAGTCACTCCAAAAAACAAAATTCAACTCTTACCACAAAAAACTTCCCGTTTACTCATTATTTGGTCATTTCACTCATTTTTTTTGACATTTCGCTTGCATTGCTATATATTAGCAAAAAAAATAATGTATGAAAAGTCTAAAATTGAATTTTATTGCGATAATTTCGCTAGTGGTATTAGTAGTATCATGTAAGAAAGATGAGGAAGAGTCTGTAGATTATCTGAGAGAGAATTTGTCAACTTCAGTAGCAACTTATGATGCTGCATCTAACGGAACTTGGATTGAAATCACAGAAACAGAATACGAGTTATTAGCAAACAACTTAAATAACACTACAAAGTCAGGAACAACAGAAACGCTTTTTGATGCAGTAGAAAATCAATCAGGATTTCATGCTTTTACGCTTTCAAATATAGGTTATCCATTACCAAGTAACTCTTATTTGTTTGCATATAAATATAAGCTTATATCTACAGATACGGTTACTGGATATAAAATAAAAATAGCAGAAGGTAGAAACGATACTTTATTTACAAATGTAACTACTTTACCAAAACATGTTGGTGCTGGAACAAAGTGTTTCCTTTTAAAAGGAGCTAGTGCTAAAACTACCAATATGGCATATATTGGTTTTTATAAACCAGTATCAGTTCGAGTTGGTGGTTTATGGACCGCTTTAACTGGAGAAGAATATTATTATGAAGATGGAGATGTTTCTTATTTACCATACACATTTGATGGCTATGCATTTTATCAAGGGTTATCTTCTACAAAGAAACAATGGTAGTAAGATTTATATAACATGAAATTTAAAGGAGAACAAATTGTTCTCCTTTTTTCTTGCCACAAGAGGTAGACTATTCAAAATAAAGTATCTCCAATATTATTAAATTCGCTTCAACAATAACTCTTGCTGAACTTGTTTCAGCATCTTCAAAAAAATTAAATAATAGAATTGAGTTTGTTTAGTGTTTAATTTTAATTTAATTTTAAACACTCACCAAAAACCACATTCTTTTCAATTCTTGCCACAAGACAATCTTTGTTTCTTTTTCTTTTTACTATCTTTGTACTAGTTCTTTAAAATAGTTTTTTATTAACAGGTTAAGTCGCCATTACAGAATTATTTTCCAAGCAGTGTCTCTCGTAGAGGACGCTGCGTTGAAATAAAATAGCTTCGTAAACTCACTATGACGATAACATTTAATAAAAAAACTTTACTTATTACGAAAGACGGAGAGATTAGGCTCTATGATGTCTTGGCAACCAGTCAAACCAAAATTTGAAAAAGGTGCTACTTCCTACTTTGAGGTTTCAAAGAAAGATAAGTTCAATATCCTATACCAGTCATTCGTAATAAAAGAACCAATAAACAATTACAATGACAGATATTAACACACTTGCCAAACAAAGAATTTTAATACTCGACGGAGCTATGGGTACTATGATTCAACAATATAATCTAACAGAAGAAGATTATCGTGGTGTTCGTTTTAAGAATCATCCATATCCATTAAAAGGCAATAACGATTTATTATCGCTTACACGACCAGATATTATTAAGGCAATTCATGCTCAGTATTTTGAAGCAGGTGCAGATATTGTAGAAACCAATACATTTAGTGGAACTACGGTTGCTCAAGCAGATTATCACTTAGAAGATGTAGTCTACGACATCAACTATTATTCAGCAAAAATTGCAAAGGAAGTCGCACAAGAGTTTACAGCTAAAGAACCAAATAAACCACGATTTGTTGCAGGTGCAATGGGACCAACCAACAAAACGCTGTCTATGTCGCCTAATGTAAATGATCCAGGTTATAGAGCTATTTCATTCGATGAAATGGTTACGGCTTATCACCAACAAGCCAAAGCATTAATAGATGGTGGCGTAGATATTTTACTAGTAGAAACTATTTTTGATACACTCAATGCTAAAGCTGCATTATTTGCTATTCAAACACTATTTGAAGAAATTGGAAAAACATATCCTGTTATGGTTTCTGGTACTATAACAGATGCTAGTGGAAGAACACTAAGTGGACAAACAACCGAAGCGTTTTTAATTTCTATTGCTCATGTGCCTTTATTTTCTGTAGGATTAAACTGTGCTTTGGGTGCAAAAGAACTACGACCATACTTACAAGTATTGTCTGATAATGCTGACTTCTTAATTAGTGCTTATCCAAATGCTGGTTTACCAAATGAGTTTGGCGAGTACGACCAGACTCCAGAGCTAATGGCTCAACAAGTAAAAGAATTTTTAGACTTAGGTTTAATTAATGTTTTAGGTGGATGTTGTGGTACTACACCAGAGCATATTAAAGCATTGGCCGATTTAGCAAAAGACTATCAACCAAGAAATATAACAACAACTGTTTAAGATGACAAATCACGCTACTTTAAAACTGTCTGGTTTAGAACCATTAATTGCAACGGAGCAATCTAATTTTATAAATGTTGGCGAAAGAACCAATGTTACTGGTTCCAAAGTGTTTCTTAGAATGATTAAAGAAGATCGTTTCGACGATGCTTTGTCGGTTGCTTTAGAACAAGTAAAAGGTGGTGCTCAGGTTTTAGATATAAACATGGATGAAGGCATGATTGATGGTAAAGAATCTATGGTGAAGTTTTTAAACTTAATTGCTGCCGAACCAGAAATTGCCAAAATTCCTATTATGATAGATTCTTCTAAATGGGAAATTATTGAAGCTGGATTAAAGTGCATACAAGGAAAAGGCATTGTCAATTCTATTAGCTTAAAAAATGGAGAGGAAGAGTTCATTCATCAAGCAAAATTGGTTAAAAAATATGGTGCTGCTGTTGTAGTCATGGCTTTTGATGAAGCTGGTCAAGCAGATTCTTACGAAAGAAGAATAGAAATCTGTAAAAGAAGCTATGATATTTTAGTTAATCGAGTGCATTTTAATCCACACGATATTATTTTCGACCCAAATATATTTCCAGTAGCAACAGGAATGGACGAACATAGAAACAATGCCATTGATTTTTTTAGAGCTACAAAATGGATAAGAGAGAATCTAAAAGGAGCTCATGTTAGTGGAGGCGTTAGTAATGTGTCTTTTTCTTTTAGAGGAAACAATGTTGTACGAGAAGCAATGCATACGGCTTTCTTATATCATGGCATACAACACGGAATGGATATGGGTATTGTCAATCCTTCTATGATAGAAGTCTATGACAACATTGACAAAACACTATTAGAATATGTTGAAGATGTATTACTCAACAGAAAAGATGATGCTACAGAACGATTGTTAGACTACGCCGAAAAAGTAAAAGGCAATGTTAAAAAGAAAGAAGAAGATTTGTCGTGGAGAAACCAAACGGTTCAAAAAAGATTAGAATATGCTTTGGTAAAAGGAATTGTAGAGTTTATTGATGAAGATACCGAAGAAGCAAGACAAGCATATGCTAGACCATTAGAAGTGATTGAAGGACCATTAATGGATGGAATGAATATTGTTGGCGATTTATTTGGTGCTGGAAAAATGTTCTTGCCACAAGTGGTAAAGAGTGCCAGAGTAATGAAAAAAGCAGTAGCTATTCTTCAACCATATATCGAAGCAGAAAAAGAAGAAGGTGCTTCGCAGAAATTAGGTAAAATATTATTAGCAACAGTTAAAGGCGATGTTCACGATATTGGCAAAAATATTGTAGGTGTAGTATTGGCTTGTAATAATTTTGAAGTGATTGATTTAGGTGTGATGATTCCTTGCGAACAAATCTTAGCCGAAGCAGAAAAACAGCAAGTAGATATTATTGGTTTGAGTGGTTTAATTACACCTTCTTTAGATGAAATGGTTTTTGTTGCGAAAGAAATGGAGCGAAAAGGCATGAAAACACCTTTGCTAATTGGTGGTGCTACTACTTCTAAAATGCATACTGCTGTAAAAATCGAGCCAAACTATTCTGGTGCTACACTTCATATTTTAGATGCTTCTAGAAGTGTGCCTGTTTCTACAGCTTTGGTGTCTAAAGGTGATCAAAAAGAAAAATTACTAGCAGAAACTAAAGCAGAATATGAGCAAATGCGACTCAGACATAAAAACAAAGCCAATGTAAAAGACTATATTGCTATTGACGCTGCTAGAAATAATAAAATTCAAATAGATTGGCAAAACTATACGCCACCAAAACCAAGTTTTTTGGGTGTAAAATATTTTAAAGAATACGATTTATCGGTACTTAGAAATTATATTGATTGGACACCTTTCTTTTCTTCTTGGGAATTGCACGGAAAATATCCAAATATATTATCAGATAAAGTTGTAGGTGTAGAAGCTAAAAAGTTATTTGCAGATGCCAATGCTCTATTAGATAAAATGATTAATGAAAAATGGTTGATTGCCAATGCTGCTATTGGTTTTTTTGAAGCCAATAGTATTGTAGATGATATTGAAATCAAACACAATGATGAAAATATTATGCTACATCATTTAAGACAACAATTAAAAAAAGCTAGTCATTTGCCAAATAATTGCCTAAGCGATTTTATAGCACCAAAAGACCAAAACAAAACAGATTATATTGGTGCTTTTGCTGTAACTTCTGGTATTGGAATTGAAAAATGGATACAGTATTTTAAAGACTTAAACGACGATTATAATGCTATTATGTTAAAAGCATTAGCAGATAGATTAGCAGAAGCATTTGCAGAACACATGCACGAAAGAGTACGAAAAGAATTTTGGGCATATGATAAAGCAGAAACGCTAAGTAACGACGAATTGATTAAAGAAAAATATCAAGGCATTCGACCAGCACCAGGATATCCAGCTTGTCCAGACCATACCGAAAAAATAACACTGTTTGAATTATTAGACGCAAAATCAAATGTAGCAATAGAATTAACCGAACACATGGCAATGTATCCAGCATCGAGTGTAAGTGGTTGGTATTTTTCGCATCCAGAAAGTAAATATTTTGGTGTAGGTAGTATTAGCAAAGACCAACTAGAAGATTATGCTAAAAGAAAAGACATTTCAGTAGAAAAAATGGAACGCTGGCTAAGCAGCAATTTGAATTATTGATGGAAATGAATTTATTTTTATCATACAAACATTTGTTTCCAGAAGAAAAAGCATTTTCAATTGAAGAAATTAAAGAAAAACTAAGTATTGTTAATAAAGATACCTTATTTAAAATTGCTATTGTTTTAATAAGTAGAGAGATTGATGAAAGTGCAAAAAACATAATATTAAATTTCTTTAACAATAATTTATCATTATTGAAAGATGAGCTAATTAAAAAAGTAGAGAATTTAAACAAAATAGAAAACACTGAATATTTTCTATTAAACTTAGAAACTTCTTTTCAATTATTTGAAATTATATATTCAGTTGAGCAACATAAGCCAATTATAGATTTAACTGATAGTCAAATTGAAGTTTTATTATTTAAAGTATATTTAAGTATATCAGAGTATCTAACTGAATTACAGGTTAAAAACAATGAGCAATATAAGAATGATACTTTAAAAATATTATTTACCTTAAGTTTTGCACAAAATGATTTTTACAATATAGACAAAATAGATTCTTTTATAGCTCAAGTATATAAAGCTAAACTATTATTTGACTTTTTAGAAGAATACGATTGTAATTTATTAGAAGAGTTTCTTAAGGATTTTGGTTTAGTAGATAAATATAGCTATATAAAACATACTGTTAGTTTGTGCATGTTAGTTCTAAAAGAAAAAAAGAAAGAACATAAAATCTTAAAAATAGAAAATACACTTGAAAAATTAATAAATAGAATGACTGTAAATTTAGTCGAAAAAGAAAGTGATATTGATTTTAGACTCATTAGAGATAGACCGCTATATAAAGATCCAGAAAAAGAAAATGATTATTGGTTAATTTATGATTTGTTCTTAATTGATAAAATATATACCAGTATATATTTTATGTTACAAGGCATATATTTAAAAACCAATATAACTGAAAATAAAAGAAGTAAAATTGAAGATAGATATAGAACTTTTTTTACAACTGATATTTCTGAAAAAAGAATTTTATATACTGTTCTAAATTATATTTTTGGAGATAAAAATTTTTATAAAAAAAGTGGAAAAGAAATAGAAGAATGTTATAATTTTAAAGGAGGATCAGATTTTTATATCCGTAAGAATAATACTATTTACTTGTTTGAAAGTAAAGATATTTTAATTAAAGGAGATGTTAAAAGATCATATAATTATGACATTATATTAGAAAAAATAAAGGATGCCTTTATAGAAAAAAAGGGAATTCCTCAACTATTAAAAAATATAGAAAAAATCATTAAGAATGAGATACCTTATGATAGTTTTAAGAACACAAATAAATTAAAAATATATCCAATTATCATTACACATAATAGACAGTTAGATGTTGTTGGATTAAATAATATTCTTAATATTTATTTTGAAAAGGAATTATTAAAGTATGATAATATAAATAATATTAAACCAATTACCTTGATTAATATTGATGCATTCATTGTATACCAAGACTATTTGAAAAATTATAAGCATTTTGATTTTGAAATCTTATTAAATAAATACAACAAACAAATAAATAAAAAGATAAAAAAAGAAGACACTATTGATTTAAATGATTATATTCAAAAATATACAAACAACACAGAACCATTTAGTCTTTTTATTTCAAAGAAAACAGAAAAGAAATTGGGAAAAAGAAAATACCCTAAAATTTTAAATAACATATTGAAAGATGTTTTTTATCTATTAAATTCATAAACCAAATGACATTAGAAGAAAGAATCAACAACTCAGAAACACGAATTTTTAAAGCAGTTTTTCCAAATATTACCAATAACTACGATACTTTATTTGGTGGAACTGCTATGCAATTAATGGACGAAGTGGCTTTTATTACGGCTACTCGTTTTTCAAGAAAAAAATGCGTAACCGTAGCTACAGATAAAATTGAATTTAAACAAGCAATTCCAGCAGGAACCATTATTGAACTGAAAGGTAAAGTGAGCAAAATTGGCAACACCAGTTTAGAAGTAAAAGTAGAAATATTTATAGAACAAATGTATGCCGAACACAGAGAAAAAGCCATTAGTGGTATTTTTACTTTTGTAGCCATTGACGACAACAAAAAACCAATTAAAATTATTGAGTTATAGTCTATGCTTTATTACTCTAAAACTGTATGGTATACTTTCAAATAGTTTTCAATTCCTTTTTCAAGTGAAAAATAATCTTCAGCACCAACTCTTAAATAAGCTAAATCGTTTATTTGCAATATACGATTTAGCTCTTTTTTAATGATTTGTTCCATAGTAGAAAAATCATCAACAATAATTCCTGAATTGTATTTTTCTACAACAAAATCAGTATCGCCAACATTTGCATTACACACCAAAGGAATTTGCATTGCCATAATTTCGCCTTGCTTAGTTGGCGAACTTGCTTTTTTAGAATACGCTGGCAAAATAAAAAAGACAGACAATTGTGACAAACTCAATATAGTAGCCACTTCATTTCTATTTGCACCTTGAACTACAATTTTGTCTGCTACGCCATGCTTTGTCGCACAAGCAATAATTTTTTCTTTTTCATCTTTATTGATGAATAAAAATTTTGCATTAGGATATTGCTTTAAAAACAGTACAAAAAACTGCATCATTTCATCGAGCATATACCAAGTACCAACAGAACCTAAATAAGACAAAACGAAATCATCATTAGAAATATTTAGTTTTGATTTCCAAGTTATTTTCTCTGCTTCTACTATTTTATTTGGATTAAACAAATCCATATCAACACAACAAGGAATAACTTGAATTTTTATTGGATTGTTTTTAAATTTTTTCCACGATAAAATTTCGTTTTTTGCATTATGTGTTAAACTTATGGAATAATCTGCGTGTTGTAAAAATTCTATTTCTTTCTTTTTGAAATAATCATATACTTTTTTATATACTGGATTCTTAAGATTCCACAGTTTGCCATCCACTCTTTCATCAGCCCAAAATCCACGCATATCAAAAATAAACTTTGTGCCTAATTGTTGTTTTGCTTGTAAACCAATCAATGCTGTAATATAACTTCTACAATGAATAATTTGTATATTTTTTTCTTTTATGAGTTGAAATACTATTTTTTTTAATCGATAAACATCATAAACAGTAGATAAAACTGGTGGTTGCTTGGTATAATTTAATGGAATCCACGAAATATTATTTGCATCAACTATTTGTTGAATGGTATTTTTATTTTTTTCAAAGTTGTCTTTTTTTTCAAAACTAACGAGTGTAATATTATAGTGTTTACTCAAACCAACCAAATAAGGCAATACTTGCGACTGACCTAAAGCATCTGTCATGCCATCATAAGAAAGGTAAAGCGTGTTAGGATTACTCATTTGTTTGATTTTTTTCTAACCACCAATGTAATAAAATTAAAACCCAAAGTCGGTTGTATAAATAATCTTCGCCTTTATTAAATTTTTTCACCAATTGATTTACAGAAGAGAAGTGTACAATATTATATTTTTCAATTATTGATTGATTCAAATATTTATCAATTAAAAAATGCCATTCGTTTTTTAACCATTTAATTAATGGAATGGCGAAACCTTGTTTTGGTCTGTCGAAAATTTGTTTTGGTACGAAATCATATAAAACTTCTTTTAAAATATATTTTTGAATGCCATTACTAATTTTAAAGCTTTCTGGTAGTTGATAAGCAAAATTAATCATTCGGTTGTCAAGTAAAGGAACTCTAACTTCTAAAGCATGTTGCATACTTGCTCTATCCATTTTTACTAACAAATCGTCTTTTAGATAAAATTGTAAATCCCAAATGGCTTGTTGCTCAGTTGCAGAAAGTTGTTTTTTTTCTTTGAAATTATCATTCAGATTAAGAATATCATTATTGAAATTTTTATCAACCAATAAATGATTTAATTCTTGTTCTGAGAAAAAATATTGTTCTTGAGAAAAAATATGACTATTAATATGTTTTTTATTTTTATAATTAAATAAATTTCCAGCTCTTTTAATTCTATTGTTTTTACTTAGTTGAGTAATTGCATAAATTGGTTGATGTAAAATATTATATGGAAATTGTTGTAACCGATTTGCCCAAGTATAAGCACCATAGCCATAAAATAACTCGTCGCCACCATCGCCAGAAAGTGCAACAGTTACATATTGTTTAGCTAACTGCGAAACCAACAATGAAGGAAAACAAGAAGAATCAGCATAAGGTTCATCATATACATCAATAATATTGTGTAGTTGTTCTAATGCATCTTTTTCTTTTACTTGAAAAGGATGATGATTGGTTTGCAAATGATTAGCTACTTGCAAAGCGTATTGACTTTCATCAAATTTATTATAATTAAAACCTATACTAAATGTATTTATTTTATCTTTTTTAATTTTTGATGCAATAGCAGTAACTAAGCTAGAATCAATTCCTCCACTTAAGAAAGTACCTAGCGAAACATCTGCAATCATTTGTTGTTCTATACTTTCAAAAAGTGTCTCTTTTAATTTTGTTTTTGCAGTATTAAAATCTGTAATTTTTTCTTGTTGAAGTGTTTCATCTATAGACCAAAACGATTTAAAGTTTAATGCTTCTTGAATATTGTTTAAATTGATTGTTATAAAATTAGCTGTAGGAAATTTATATACATTTTTATATATAGTGTTTGGTTGAGGAATAAATCCGAGTTGTAAAAAGTAAGGAATAACACTCTTGTTAAGACCTAAATTAGGAAACAGTTTTTTTATAGCTTTTAATTCTGAAGCAAAAGCAAAAGAATCTCCATCGTAGTAATAAAATAAAGGTTTGATGCCTAGCCGATCTCTTGCTAAGACCAATTTGTTTTCAACAGTATCATAAATAGCAAAGGCAAACATACCATTGAGTTCAGAAAAGATTGAAGCACCAACTTTTATATATGCTTCAAGAATAACTTCGGTATCAGAAGTTGTTGTAGTTGAGATTTGGTATTTGCTTTTAATATCGATATAATTATATACTTCTCCATTATATATAATTATATATCTTTTACAAGCAGAAAAAAAGGGTTGGTTGGCACTTTCGTTTAAATCTAAGATAGATAAGCGTTGATGTGCTAAAGCAATGTGTTTATCATCATTATAATAAAAACCAGTAGCATTCGGTCCACGATGTATAATAGTATTTGCAGTATCAATAAATAGTTTTTTATTAATCTGATTTTTACTAATATAACCTACAATGCCACACATATATTTTAAAAATTAAAAAAACTATTTAACATTCCATGTTTCTAAAATCTTTTTAATTCCATCTTTATATGGTAATAAATCTCTTGATAAAAGCTCTTTCATTTTAGAAATATCAGGTTGTCTTTTAGTCATATCTCCTTCTTTTAGTGGTGGTAAATGAATAATTTTAGAAGAAGAATTTGTCAACTCTATAATTGTTTCTGCTAATTCTTTTATTGTTATTACATCATCATTTCCAATATTATATACTTCATTATTATAATTATCATCATATAGCGTTGTTAAGCAAGCATCTAAATTATCATCAATATAGCAAAAAGTTCTAGTTTGTAATCCATCTCCATACAGCGTAATATCTTCATTATTAAGTGCTGCATTTAAAAATTTAGACATTACAAAATCTTGACTTTGTTTTGGACCATAGGTATTAAAAAACCGAAAAATAACATATTCTAAACCATATTCTTGATGATAAGACCTACAATATGCTTCACCAATGTTTTTAACAACTGCATAAGGTAGTCTTGAGTTTAAAGGTGTAGTATATTCATTTTGAGGTAAGACAACAGGTTCTCCATAAACTTCGGATGATGAAGAATAATATATTTTTTTTACACCTGTATTTTTAGAAAGCTGTAAAATATTTTCGATGCCTTTAATGTCATCTAAAACCATAATTGGATTTTGTAGTGTTCTCTGTACACCAACTACTGCAGCATAATGAAAGACATAATCAAAGTGATAGGCGGTCATTATTGCAGCTAATTCATTATAGTTATTAGCATCACATTTTATGAATTTGCAGTTTTTATTATTTGGAATATTCTGAATATTTCCAGTTAATAAATTATCTATAAGAACAACGAAATGATTTTCATTTTGCAATAGTTTATCTGCTAAAGAACTTGGAATAAATCCAGCACCACCAGTTATAAGAATTTTTACCATTTTATTAATATGTTTTTTATTGTAGCATAGAATGCTTTAGTTTTTAATACACCAATATCTGTAAATACTGTTTTGCATAAATATTTTATGCTTTGCAATTTGTATTTAGGTGTTGTTGCCAAATGTACCGCAATATATAAGTCGGCATACATTTGTATTGTATTTAATTGTTTTGAAAACGATTGTTTGATTTTTTCATCTGCAAAAACAGAAGCAGTAAAGATTTTTAGTCTATCAATAATTTTTTGAGCATCCATTACTCTAACGCTTCTCGCATCATGATCAATAATTAAAGAAGTTACTTCATTAGAATAGTATAAAGGATAACGCGCTGCTAATTTTAACCATAAATCATAATCCTCGGATGCAGATAAACTTCTTGTTTCATTAAATGGTTGATTTAAGATAATATCTTTTCTTATAAAAACACCATTACAACTTAATGGATTGCCATTACAAATAATGTTGTTTAATGTTTCTCCTTTAAAATTATTTACTACATTTCTAATACTTTTATCAGTCTCTGCCCAAGCATAAGCTAGATGAAACCATTCTGGATGATTTTTTTGTACGATTAAATTGTTAGCAACCAAAAGATGATTTTCTAGAGCAAGATCGTCACTATCGAAAAAATTTATGTACTCTCCTTTGGCTTTATTTGCACCAAAATTTCTAGCAGCTGCTCTTTCGGCGTTGTTTTTTTTGAAGTAATGAATATTTTCTTTTAGAAATGGTTTTATAATATCTTCTGTATTATCAGTACTTCCATCATCAACTATTATTATTTCATAATTTATATAATTTATATCAATTAATGATTGAATAGTATCAGCTATTAAATGAGCTCTATTATATGTTGGAACAACAATACTGATAAATGTTTCACTCATAGAACGAAAATAGTTAATTTAAATGGAATATAAATTTTCTAAGCTATTTACTTTGTTTTCTATTGTAAAATTTTTAGCAATAGTCAATCCATTTTCTTTTAATTTATTGCAAAGCGTTTCATCATTTAATAATTGGTTTATTGCGTTACTAATTGCTTCGCTATTTTGATGTGGTACCACTAAACATGTTTCTTTATCAACTGCTATTTCGCTACCAATTCCAGATTTTGTAAATACAGATGGAATTTGACAAAGCAATGCTTCTATATAAATCTGACCAAATGCTTCGGAATATTCATCTATTGGACAATGCACAAAAACATCAAAACTATAAAATAATGCTACATTATCTTGTTCAAAAGAAATTTCTGTATAGCTATCATTTGGTAATTGAAGCAATAATTCGTGAATTTCTTTTTTGTAATCGCCATTAGCATTTGCTAAAATTAAATGTAGATTTTTGTTTTTTTCGTATAATTTTTGAAATGCAGGAATAATATCTTGAACACCTTTCCAATAAGTATATCTAGAAATAACGCCAATTATTTTTTTATCGAAAGGAATTTGATGTTTGATTTTTAGATTGGTAATGCGTTCTTCAGAACAAGTTAAAAAATGATTGATTGGAAAACCATGGTGTATGAGTGTAATTTTGTTTGCAGGAACATTTTCTTGCCGTATTAGAATATCAGATACCATTTGTGTAATGGAAACAATATGTGTAGCTTTTTTGTTAATCCATTTATCAAACTTTACGCCACTTGGTGCATATTTGTGATGATAGTTAGAATAATGTCTGGTATAAATTCTATGTTTAATTTTTGCCAACCAAGCAGCTGTAATGCCAATTAAGCCCCCTTCAAATAAATGAGCATGAACTACTTGTGGCTTTATTTCTTTTAATAGTAGATATGTTTTTTTAATAGCAGATAGAATGTTCTTTTTGCCATGATATTCTACATAATAAAAAGGAATTTGGTGTTGTTCACAAAAACGATGTAAAGCAGTGTCTGCATTATCATTAATAGAAATAAATGAAATTTGAAATTTGCTTTTATCAATTAGCTCAGCAACCCATTCAAACTCGAGTGCTTTATCTATGTGTGATATGATGTATAAAATGTGCTTGGTCATTTTATTGTTTTCTCTGCTTTAACCTTTTGAATTGATGACAAGATACCAATTAATCGAAACGAAATAAAATCGAAAAGAGAAATGTTTGGCATTAAAGTAAAAAGGAAAAGAAAAATTGGTTCAAAAGGAATAAGCATTTTGTAAAAAGCTGTTTTTTTGTCAGATAGATTTTGAATAGTATGAATATATCCAACTTTTTCAGAGTTTAATTGAGAAACATATCCATTATATTCTCTATCTAAATATCCTTTTATATCTAATCTGTCTTGTTGGTTGTGATAACAGGTTATAGGAGTATATGTTTTAATGTTTAAATTATTTTTTTTTAATTTATAAGATAGGTCTACATCTTCTCCTTGAAATGCTATATTTTCATTATAACCATTTACTTTATTAAATATAGTTTTACTAATTAATAGAGAGCCACTACCTATTCCATTTATTGGTTCAAAAGCATTATTCCAAACTAGATTTTTAGAAATTCTTCCTTTCATGGTATTGTAAGCTGCATTTAAAATATATCTGCCAACTTTTGAGTTTCTAAGTTTTTTATTAAGTTGTTTTGGATATTCCCAATTTAAACAGTAGACAGAGTTACTATCGTCTTGTTTAATAATATTTTTATAGGCCTCAACGGATTGTTTGCTAATCCACATATCATCATCTAAAAATAATAACCAATTTGAATTTGCCAAAGAAGCACCATAGTTTCTTGCAGAAGAAACTCCAGTTTTTGGATTACTACAATATTTTATTTGCTGATCTTCTATTTTATTTTTTAGCTCTTCTCCATCATTTATTACAAAAACCGTAACATTTGTGTTTTCAATAGCAATAAGTGCTTGCTCTAATGTTTGTTTAAGAATTTCAGGTCGATTTTTTGTAGGAATGATAATACTTAAATTTATATTATTAACCATTTATCAAATTTATTAATTAACCATCGTTTTAAATTGCTATAATTTCTTTGATAAAAATATTGTTCATTCATAAGCATTAATTCATTTTTCTTTCCTGCACTACCACCCATTTTATGTACTACTTTTGTAGTTGCAAGATAGTAATTTTTATATCCTAATTGTACAAAATCGTAGCACCATTGTACATCTTCCCAATACATAAAATAGTCATCGTTTAGTTTTTTGTTAGGCAATTCATCTAAAAGACTCTTCTTAAACATAAAAAAAGCACCCCAAACCCAATCTACTTCTACGGTTTCATTGTGGTTAAAAAATGCACCTAATAATAATTTACTTGCTTTTTGTTTTGATAGTAGTTTTTGTAGGCGAAACAATTCTATCAATTTATATTTTATAGATGGAAATCGTTGTGCTACTGATTGATGGTTACCATTTGGAAATATTAGTTTGCAAGAAAGGACAGCAATATTCTTTTTTGATTTATAAAAATCTAAACTTATTTTGATACTGTTTTCAATGAGTTCAGTATCACTATTTAGTAATAAAATGTACTCTCCTTTTGCATGTGAAATGCCTAAATTATTTCCTCCTGCAAATCCTAAATTTTCTTTTGATTTAATTAAAATAATATTTGGAAATTTTTCTTTGAATAAGTCAGCATTGCACTCAACAGAAGCATTGTCTACTAGAATAATTTCATAGTTAAATCCACTATTGTATTGATACAAACTTTCTATACATTTTGAGGTAAGTTCAAAAGTATTATAATTGATGATGATTATAGAGAGATCCATAACTAAAAAGGTTCATATCCTAAGTTTTCTATAAGGTTTGGATATAGTTCTTTAAATTTATCAATATGTTCTTGTTTAAAGTGGTTTTTCCAATCGCCAGATTCTCCTTTTCGGTAATGAGAGTTGGTGTTTTCATCGCCTTTTTTTCTTCCTTTACTCATGTTTTTAAAGCTTCTTTTTTTACAAATATAATTGATATAATTATCTGATACATGAAAAGGAATTTTACCTAGTTTCGTTTTTCTTAGCACTAGATTGATATATCTTATGAGTAGAGAGATGAATAATGGTATTTTTTTGTTTGTATAAATATTTAAATGCTTACATATTTCTTTTATGTATTGTTCTGGTTGTTTAGTAAGTTGTTCAAATTTTATTTCTAAAATTCTTTCATCATTAAAATTCCAACCTTTTAGAAAATTTATAAAATAGGAAGAAAACTCGATTTCTTTTAGTAGCCCTTCGTCTTTATTTAAGTCTTGTAATGCTTTTCTATGTTCCTCTAAAGTACTCCAACCTTCTGTGCTGTGTGTGTATAAATGGGAATAGTATCCAGAAACAATAATATCTCTAGGATCTCTAATTACATGAAATGCTTTAAATGACTTTAATTTTTGGACTTGACTATCCTCCTTCATTAGAAATATAATAATTAAATTTTTGTTGATTAATTTCAGCATCTATGTCTTTTATTAAACATATTTGTTTTTCTAAAACGGTTAACCCAAGCTGAGAACAAATATCATGAGAAATTTGAATTAACCAAGTTGACGCTGCTTTATGATGACCAAAATAACAATAGAGCATAAATATTCTATTTAATTTGTAAGAAAGGAAATATTTTAGATAAACGAGAATACCAAATGGAGTTTTTGAGTTTTAGTTGGATTTTAGATAAGGGAAATTTTGGCTGTTTTATATTTTGTATTAGTTCATTAATATTTTTTGCTTTAACATAGTGTAATGCTGGCCAAGTTTTTGGATTGGTAAAATGACAGTTTTTAATTCTATTATAATTAAACTCATCTATAGTATTCCATAGATTAAATAGACTTTCTCTAACTTCTAATTGTTTGAGTTCATTATCTGAATGTCCCCAATTGTTTAATTTTAGTTTTAAATCTTCAGGACTTCTTGCTTGTGTTTGATGAATACAATAAAATGGTGAAAGGATATTAAAATAATCATTATTTCTACCATTTAAGTATTTCGGACAATTTGTTGCTACAGAAAAAGTTTCACCTAGTTTATCTTCAAAATCTACATATAAAAAACCATTGTTTAGCTGTTTTATAATTGGAATCCAATTTGCTTTTATATTAATTGGTCGTTTTTTTCCTGATGGATTTTTTTCAATTTTTAAAAGATAATTTACAAACTTATCAAAATCTAGAAAGTATTCATCAGTATCTAATTGAATGTGCCAGCCACCTTTGCCCATTTTTTCTGCAATTAGTTTTCTTTGCCTTACTTCGTTTTGCATTGCAGTATTTGAAGGAATATAAAAGTCATCTTCATAAATTTCAATTTTTTTATGTGTATCAATTGTAAAAACAAAGTTATGAAAAGCATTATTGTCTATTTCATATTTATTACCGACCCAAGTTTTTCTATTAATATCTATTGATAAACAAATTAAATCGGCAGATTTATATATTAAAGGAAGCGCTATTTTTAAATATTCCCAATCGTAAGCAACACAATAGCCAACCTTAATTATTTTACTCATGTGTTAACTTCTTTTTAGTATAATAAATAACATCTTTCAAAAAAACAGTATCAAAGATAGCACCTTTAAACAATGCTTTAATTGTTTCTTTATATGCTTTGCTATATTCTTTTGTACAAAAAAACTGAATAGCATTGTCTTCTAGCATTAGCTTGTGATTTTTTATGTAGTTAGGTAACATTAAAGTTGCTTTCTTTACCTTAGATAATTGCTTTTCTGTTGTGCTAGAAAAAAAAGTATTGGTAAAAAGTTGGTTTAGGAATTTATCCATTATTTGTTTTTCTACTTTTGGCCAGTAGTGATATACTTCTACACTACAAAAATTAATAGTTGTATATTTTGAAAGCAAATAAGAAAAAGAAAATTGTTCTGCGGCATGATGTTGGATTGCTTTATATGATTTTTCTGTAAGATCAAATACCTCTTTCAAAATATTTTTATTAGAACTGTCTATTCCAATAACTCCAGCATTATAAGAGTTAATATTTTTTATATTCTGATTAGGAGTGTGTTCTTTAATTATTATTTCATAGAAATTAGCAAAGAACAATGAGGAAATATCTTTTTTATTATTAGTATTGTGTTCAAAAAAATTAAATTCATAGAGGTGCATTATAGAAGATTTTGATGAAATGGAGTCAATTACATTTCTTAAATTTTTCATTGCAAATGTATCTGAGTCCATATAGAAAACATTATTATTAGGAAAAATTTTAAATGCATTATCAATAATAAATATTTTAAATTTATGTATTAAGTCAATATCTCCGAGTACAGTATTAATATATTCTTTGTCAATTTTAATAAACTCAATGTTTTTAAATGGAAATTTATCGGTATAAAATAGAATATCATCTGTATAAATTAGTATTGTATCTGTTGCTTTTATGCTATTCGATGCAAATAGAGAATAAATACAAAATAAAGTTCTGTGATGGATAAATAATTTACCATAAGCAAAAAAAACAAATGTAGTATTAGTTCTCAAAATCAATCTTTTTCCAGTTTAAATTATAAAATATTCCTTTTGGAAATTCTTTTCTTTTTTTAAATCCTAACCAATATTTAGGCACAAAAATATTATTATTTTTATTTAGAAATGCAGCCCACCATGCAAAAGAACTATTAGATATTATTGCAATATTTGCATTCAGGATTAATTGAAAATGATTAATTTCATTATCTTCAACCATAGAAACATTAGGAAGATAATTGAATTCTTTTAATATATCATTATTTAAATCATCACCAATTATTATAATATTATATTCTTCTATGTTAGAAACTTGTTTAAGTGCCTCATGATAATATGAATATGGTAAGGTTAAATTAATTCCCCCTAATGTTTCATCTCCAGAAACAAGATAATCTCCTCTACGAAAATGCATTACCAAAAATTTAGATTTAAGTAATACATTATATTTTTCTGTAAATTTTGAATAAAAAACAGGTTTAATTTCTAGTAAGTCTTTAATAATATGTTTAATGTTATTAAAATAAAAAGACGATTGAAAATAACCATCAATTATATTGTTGTTTTTTGAAGATAAATTATCTTTTTCTATAAGATTATAAAAATCTTCATTTATTTCTACATTGTTTTTATGAAAAGAGATACTTTTTGAAATTAAATAATATAACTTAAGGTTTGTTGATGCAATAACTTTATATAACCAAATGGAGATAACAGTTTTCCAATTGTTTTCAGAAAACTTTATGTTGAATTTAAAATATTTAAATGCTTTAAAGGAATGATCGGATTTATAAATAAATAAAAAATCTTTCTTTAACAAGGACAAATTAATTGCATTGCTAATTTGAAAGAGTTGATTGCCTAATTGACCTCTAGAGTTAATCTTTAGCATAAACTTCTATAATAATTTATTACAATATAAAGCATCAAATTCAGGCATTGCAAACTTGTTGAAAAATGAATTTATTAGAGTAAAACCGTTTATACGCAAGAATTCATCTAGTTCATAATATAATACTCCTTCACTATATTGTTCAACGATTGACATTTCTAATAGTATAAATTTGGTTTTTTTTAAAGTGTCTATATTTTGTTCAAGGATTAGTTTTTCAGCACCTTGAACATCTATCTTAATTAAATCTATGTTGGTCAAGTCTCTTAAATCTGCATCTAAATGTCTTTTAGAAACATTTATTTCTTTGTCTAAAGTTACATTTTGGAAAACAATATTTGATGGTTTTAAAAGAGAGGAGGAATAATTATTATTTGTTTTATAAAGTATAGTACTCCCAAAAGAATCAGAAACTACAGCATTGTGTATAATAATATTTTTGTTATCCTTATATTTTTCTTTCAATATGCTGTAGAAATCATCTAAGGGTTCATATCCAATTAAATTAAAATTACTAAATACTGATTTAGTAGCATCTATAAATGAACCATTTGCTGCACCAATATCGACAATTATTGGGTTTGATGAAAGTACTTCTTTAATATAATATAGTGTTAAAAAAATATGGTCATCATTTTTTATAAAATAGCGATCCTTTAAGAATATATATATGCTTGACCTTTTTAAAACAAGCTGAGCAAAAAAATCAATAAGTTTAATTATTATTCTTTTCATTTTTTAATAATATTTTTTGAAGTAAATCACTAAACAAATATAGTTCTAAAATTCTAAATTTTAAATAAGGCATTAGTTTAGAGTATTCAAAATCAATAATTGTGTTTTCTTTTTTCATTGGACTTTTCTTTAAATAGAAATGATAAAGTTTTCTAAATGGATTCATGCACATCATTTTCCAAGGTTTATGCAATGTGAAATGTAGTATTGTAATTTTTGATTGTAATTTTTTCATTTCTTTTTTGGTAGACTTTGTAGGCAAATAAGAATACATCATATTGTTATAGATGTCTAGTTTTTTATACTTGTTTTGTATAACTGCATTTAAAACACATTGATCTACATATATTATGTTTTTTGGATTCTGTAGCAGATAGTCAATACATTTTTGTGTAATATCCTCTGTTCTCCATTTGTTACAATCTATTAATAGTACGCCAGAATTAAAATATTGCCCTTCTTTTGTTATACCAATTAAAGGTTGTGTCTTTACATAGTTATCATAAACAGCACCAAGAACAAAATCATCTAAATTCGTTGTGTATAAATCTGTTAGGTCTTTTAATACCAAAGTATCAATATCTATATACAATAATCGATTAATATTTTGGTTTATTAGCTGAGGAAAAAATAATCTATAATAAGCAGCCATGGTAAAGCTCTTTGTATTATGTATGTAAAACTTACTAGTGAGTTCACTGTTTATTTCATAATATTTAATTGCAATTTTGTTTATTGCTAAATATTTAGTTATAGTACTTATCTGAGTTTCTGATAGTCCTGTTGCAATGCAATGTATGGTAATTTGAGTGGTATCTTTTTTATTATGAATAATGGAAGACAGCAAAGCAAAAAGCTGTATATATAAATTTTGATCTAATGTTATTGCGAGGTGAAGCATATTCTATTTACTAAAAGATTTTTTGGTGTAATAAAAAAGATTTTTTAGATAAAAAAGAAATTCTCTGCTTCTATATATATATGTTGTTAGTCCAAACATTCCTTTTAGGTATTTCTTTTTTAGAATATCATTTAAATAGTATTTAGCTTGTTCTCTATAGTATAGTTTTTTATTAATATCAATATTTAAATATTTCTTTACTAATTGTGGAAAGTTATCTCTTAGTTTCATTTCTTCAAATTTGGTGCTAAGTCCTTCGTTTCCCATTATACAAATTTGAATATCTATAAATGTTTTTTTTATTTCATTGTTTCCTAATGCCTGAAGAAAGAAAAATACATCAGCACCAATTTTGTATTGAATATCATATAATCCTAAAATTTGAAAACATTGTTTATGAATGAATGCTGCTTGATGATGTATATATTGATGAATAAACGGATTTAGTTTTTCTGCTTGAGTTAAATTATTTAACTTAAATTCTTTTCCATACATTATGTTGTTTTGTACTACTTTTCCATAAACAATACTTGTATTCTCTTTATCTAAATACTGATTTATAGTATTTAGTATATTAGGACACAAAATATCATCACTTCCTAAAAAATATAGAAAACCTCCAGAGGAAATGTTTATTCCCTTATTCATTGCATCAAAGACTCCTTTGTCTTTTTCGCTTATCCAATAAGTAATATGTTTTTCATGTTTTTTTATAATATCAACAGAGTTATCTGTACTTCCTCCATCAATAATAATATATTCTAAATTTGTATAGTTTTGATTGATAACAGACAAAATACATGCTTCTAAGTATTTTGCTCCATTATAATTGGGTGTTACTATCGATATTTTAGGTAGCATTATTAAAATATTTTATCTTCAGAACCCCAACAAAATCTTATACCTTTTATACTGTTTAAGTGTGTTTCTATTGCTGTAACTGCATTATTTATATTAAATATAGAATCATATGTTTTGATTGATCCATTCTTTTTATCTTCAATCATGCTTAGTATTGCATCTGTAATTTCCATATAATTTTGAGGATTAAAATAATAAGCATAGTCTCCTAATTGTTCTTTGTGTCCGTCTAGATTAGAACAAGCAACAGGACAATTAAGTTCTGCGGCTTCTAAAAGTGGAATATTTGTAGGCCCTAAGAATGTTGGCATTACTAATCCGAAAGAGTTTAAATATAACCACTTTAGTTCTTCTCTTGAAATAAATCCTAAATCTATTACTTTTTGAGATAAATCTAAATGATTAATTAAGTCGATGATATATGCTTTATTTCCTTTATTAGAGCCAGTTAGTATAAGTTTTAGATTAGGATATTTAATTATTACTTCTTTAAATGCAAGCAATAAATTGTAGTGATTTTTATGACTCCAAAATTGAGCAGGATAATGAATGAATATTTCTCCTTTTTTAATTTCTTTTGGTTGATGTGCTAATACTTCCTTAGAAATTATTTTTGAAGGAAACATAGGAACAACCTGAACTCTATTTTTATTTAATCCTAAATATTTTAAGGCCTCTTTCTTTCCTGACTCAGATTCGCAAAAAACCATTAATGCTTTTTGAGGGAATAGCTCATGATGTTTTTTTCTAATTTCAAAAACACCATTCATTGAAACTTCAGGAAAAGCATACATTGAAAGATGACCAATATCCCAAAGAGTATATATATATGGAAAGTTAGGGATATGACATCCTGGTTTTAAGTAATAAATAATGTCAATTATATCAGCTAGCTCTTTTTTTATATCCTCATTGTAGTTTTGAATTATATTATTCTGATTTTGAATAAGTGTTATATTTAAAAAGCTTTTAAATAGCTTATTCATAATTCTGTATAATAGGGAGCTTCTTTTGTTTTTTTGTTTTTCTGTTTTAATGTAGTATATGTTCTTTAAATTATACTTTATCGTTGTTTCTTTTTTTGTAATAAAAAAAAGCTCTGTATCTTTAAATGTTGCATTGTTTAACGCTTCAATTAATTGTTGAAAATAGCCAAAAGCACCTCCTTCTTCTGGATTATAATATTCTTCTAACCAAACACCAACTTTTAGTTTTCTCATAATAACAAAGCATTACAAACTTCATTAATTTCTTTTTCTGTAATTCCAAGACCACTTGGAATATAAAATCCATTTCTAGCAATTTTTTCAGCAATAGGATATTGTTCATTTTTAAATAAGCCCATTTTTAAAAAGACAGGTTGCTCATGCATACACCAAAAAAATGGACGAGTACCAATTTTTTGTTTAGCTAATTTTTCGATTGTTTCATTCGCTAATTCTTCATTTGAAGCAACTAAACCGTAAATCCAATAAATATTCTCTGCATAAGAGGTTTTTTCTAAAGGCAGTTGGAAGTTTTTTAGCGTAGCTAATTGTTTATTGTATAAGTTTCCAATTTCTCTTTTTTTATGAATATGTGTTTCAATCTTTTCTAACTGAGCTACGCCTAATGCTGCTTGTAAGTTTGTCATTCTATAATTCCATCCAATATCATGATGTACAAACCTTCTTCCGTTTTTTTCAAAACAAAGATTTCTATAATACCTACATTTTTCAGCAAGTTCTTCATTGTTTGTTAGTAACATACCACCTTCGCCTGTTGTTATGTGTTTATTTGGATAAAAGCTAAATATACTTATGTCGCCAAAAGAACCACACATTTTTCCGTTATATGTTTGACCATGCATTTCAGCTGCATCTTCAATTAATAGTAAATTATATTTTTTACATAAATCTACAATAGGTTGCATTTCTGTAGGTAAACCATATATGTGTACTACTAAAATTGCTTTTGTTTTAGGTGTAATTTTTTCTTCTATTAAGTTAACATCTATATTCCAAGTATTAGGATTTGCATCAACTAAAACTGGTATGGCTCCATTTGTAACAATAGATTGAGCTGGTGAAATGATGGTAAATGTAGGCATAATTACTTCATCTCCGTTTGAAATGTTCAATGCTTTAATTGCAATATCTAGAGCAGCTGAACCATTGGCAACAGCAATGCCATGTTGCATACCAATGTAATTTGAAAATCCTTCTTCAAATTTATTAATGAAAGGACCTTCGCTAGAAATCCAATTTGTTTTTATACACTCAGAAACATACTCTAGTTCATTTCCGCTTAAAAGTGGCGTATTTACAGGAATCATTTTGCTAAGTTATACTTTTTTCATTAGAACACATGCTCCCCATGTATTTTCTGAAAGTTCTTTTTTTGTAAGAAATTCTTCTGCTAATATAATCTCAAAGCCAGTAAGTTGAGCTAAGAGATTTAGTTCTGGTAAAGAAAAGTATCTCATTGGGTGTTTTTCTTGAAATATTGAAGTTTGATTATTAGCTTTGTTTGTAACTATTATTTTAAAATTAACATCTACAATGTTTTCGTTGTATCTAATTATTGGTTCTGTTATTCTAATACAATCTATTTTATCATCTGAGAGTTTTTTTATTTTGTTTTCTGGTTTTAGAAAGTTTACAGCTGGTGCATACCAAACATCAAATAAAAATAAACCGTCTTTTTCTAAATGTGTGTGAGTATTTTTAAAACAATTAATTAAATCATTATTATCTGTAATATAACTTATTACATGAAATAATGATATTGCAATATTAAATTTTTTATCAACACGGTAATCTACAATACTATTATTGATTACCTCAAGATTTTTTACTTTTTTGTTTTTTGCTTCTTCACACATTTTCTCACTTAAATCAATACCAACAATATTTTTAAAGTAATGACTTAAGTGTTGTGCATGATTTCCACTACCGCAACCTAATTCTAATAATGAGTCTAAACTTTTTGAATGATCTTTTAAAGTATTCAAAATATATTCTGATTCGGCAACATAGTTTTTATCTGAATATAATAAATCATAATATTGGCTGTATTCTTTATTAAAATTACTCATTAAATTTTATATTATCTTCACTTATTGAATTAAATCTAATTTTATCTTCATTGCCACAATATGGACCTTGTTTTACCTCAATAATTTCTGCCTGTTCTAATATTTTAAAACCATGTCCTCCTTCTGATAACAGTATAATATCTCCTGAATTTAAAATGGTACTTTTAATATATACTTGACTATTATCATAAAAATCAACTCTTACAATTCCAGATTTAATAAATAATACTTCTTGGGTTAAATGTACTTCTCTTGGCACTAAATTATGTCGATGTGGTTGGATTTCGTATCCCGTAGGTCTATTCATATAACCAAGTTGCTGAGAGTCTTTATCACTAGTAAAGAATTCAATTCCTTCTTTTTTATAATTATTGCGAATAATTATTGCTAGTTGTAAATTATTATGTAGTATTTGCTCTACCATTTTTTTGTTGTTTTATTGTAAATTGAGAACAATATTCTCTTATGAAAACTTTTTAATGTGTTTTTAAATGAAAAGTCTGGAGAGTTTATGTGATTAAAAGAAATTAAAGAAAAGCTTTTACGAACCTTGTGTTCTTTTATTTGTGTAATTATTTTATCATAATCATATCCTAGTTCTAAAACCACATCTTTCCCTAATGTATTAATATATTCTAATGCTAACTGTTTTTTTTGAGAATTATTAATGCTTTCTTTCCATGAGTTAATATATTTTGAGCTTGGTTGATTATGTTTTTTAACACTTTTATTATCAATGTTAAATGCTTTTTGAAAGGTTTCATCTAATAAATAATTTCCATTTTCATTATATTCATTTATTTCTAAAAAATTATAAATATTTTTAAGTGTTATGGCTGGTTGATTAATGATATCTTCATATTTTACAAATATTGTATTTTTTTTTCCTTTTACATTCAATATATTTAATGGTGCTTTAAATAAATCATCTTGTCTGTCTTTTTGACTCAAAAAAGAAATATTGCCTTTAAAATTATAATCTAAAATTGAAGAAAAGACAGACAAAGGATTTCTTACTAATAATATAACTTTTGCATCTGGAAAAAGAGATAAGATGTCTGAAACAATATGATAATACCTTGGTGTTTTATCTAAAAAATATGTTGGATTTCCTTCTGCTTGATTAAAAGACATATAGTACAACTCATAAGCTAATTTTTGAATCTGTTTTTCAATACTAAAGTCTGGTGTTTTTGAATAAACATAATTTAAAAATGTATTGAAATTTTTTTGGTAAAATTGATAATTAAAGTCTGAAACAATATTAACGCTTGATATGTTTTTTTTATATATGTATATTAAAGGAAGCAAAAACCAAGGTTCTGGAACCGAAAATATATTGGAATTACTGCTAAGTATTTGTTGTAGCAAAGAAGACCCTGATCTTGGTTGAGAAATGATAAATGCTAACTTCATATATGCAATCTACTTAGTTTCAAGTTTCCAATGATGATTTATACAGATTAAACCTTTCGAATTATCTATTTCATATTTAGACGGATATGGTGTTGAGTTTTCTACTCTAAAAGTAAGAATAGATTCTAGATTAAAATACCATTCAACTCTTTCCATAACAAACCCAACATCAACATGATATATTCCTTTTGTAAAAGGAATGTTTTCAATCTGTAATGTTATACTGCCGCCCTTTCCTAAATCGTTTATATTATATCCACTTATAGGCATAGTACTTATTCTGGTTAATTCATTTAGATATTTATCTTTTATTGATATTACAAAAGCTGGATGTTGAATATATTCAAGCGTTTTGTATTTAATTTCAATGGCTATTGTATCAAATGTACTTATATTATTATTTGGGGAACTAATATTGAAAAATAAAATGTCAATAATTTTTATTTTTTTAAACTCAAAAGATTTAAGTCTTTCATTAAGATTAACTGTATTTATGTTTAACTTCAAGTATTCTTCAATTGTTTCGTCAGGTTCTCCAATTTTTTTTACATATCCATCTTTTAACAAAATACAACGATTACATAGTTGCTTGATACTACCCATATTATGACTAACAAACAAAACAGTTCGTCCATTATCTTTGGAAATATCTTGCATTTTTCCAATAGCTTTATTTTGAAACTCAGCATCACCTACTGCTAATACTTCATCTACAATTAATATTTCTGGTTCTAAAAAAGCAGCAACAGCAAAACCTAGCCGAACTCGCATTCCAGAACTGAATCTTTTAATAGGTGTATCAACATACATAGTACATCCGGAAAAGTCTATAATTTCCTCAAACTTTGCTGATATTTCTTTTTTTTGCATACCTAAAATTGCACCATTTAGATAAATGTTTTCTCTTGCTGTCATTTCTGGATGCATTCCAGTGCCTACCTCTAACAAAGATGCTATTCTTCCTTTTGCTTTTATACTGCCTGTGGTTGGTGATGTAATTTGAGAAATAATTTTTAATAAAGTTGATTTCCCAGCACCATTTTTACCAATAATGCCTAAAACTTCTCCTTTCTCTACTTCAAAATCAATTTCTTTTAAAGACCAAACAAAATCACTTTCTGCTTTTTTATTTCTATCATTAACTTGTCCAATTTGAAGAGATGGATCTTCTTTTCCTCTTATTTTTGCCCACCACCGGTTCAAGTCGTGAGAGATGGTACCAGTTCCAATCTGTCCTAAACGATATAATTTAGATAAATTTTCTACTTTTAAAACAATGTTTTCCATATTTAAATAATATCCATAAAGGTTTGTTCTGTTTTGTTAAATATCAAAACACCAAACATTAATATTAATAATGCAATAAAAAAACTATATAAAACCCAAGGAACACTAAAATATCCTTCTCCTAAAAAAATGTATTTAAATGCTTCTATAACTGATGTTATTGGATTATATAATAATATCTCTTGCATCTTTTTGCTAACACTTTTTAAAGGGTAAATAATTGGTGTTGCATACATTAAGAGCTGAATTCCAAATTGTAGTAAAAATTTTAAATCTTTATATTTAGTGGTTAATGAGCTAAATATAAGACCAAAACCTAGCCCTAATATTCCCATTATAAGGATTAAAAATGGAACAAATAAAATAGAATATGTAATTTTTATGGTAAAATTTAATTGAGTGCTATAATATATTAGTATAATGATAAATAAACCAAACTGAATGAAAAACTTAATTAAATTTGAAATTACTACAGACAATGGACTTATTAATCTTGGAAAATATACTTTACCAAAAAGGTTTGAGTTTTGAGTAAATGTATCTGATGTTTTAATAAAACAATCGGCAAAAAAATTCCAAATAACAATTCCACACATATAAAACAATGGCTGTGGTAAACCATCTGTTGAAATTTTTGCTATATTACCAAATACAAACACAAATATTATTGTTGTAAAAATTGGTTGAATAAAATACCATAATGGTCCTAAAACTGTTTGTTTATACTGTACTGCTATTTCTTTTTTAACAAACATTACTAAAAGATCATAATATGAATATATTTCTTTAATTCTGAAATTAAAAAAACGCCTTTCTGGATTTATAACTAAATTCCAATTTTCATAATTATTATCCAATTTGTTATATTTTTACGCACGAAGATAAAAAAAAGTGTAAATTTAATGAAATTAAAAAATTAAAAATGTCTAAGTTTAAGGTAGCTTGCTTTATTTTCTTTTTTTGCTTATTACAAGATGTTGTTGCTATTGAAATATTAAACCCTCATAGTAACGCAACATACTATGATGAAAGCTTTTTAACTTTTGAATGGGAATCAACAGTTGTAAATCAAGAGAAATATCAAGTTCAAATTGACAATGATACTTTGTTTTTATCTCCAATTATTAATATATCAACAACATCAATCAATTATACATTTAATTTTCCTTCCTTTGGTGATTTTTATATTAGAGTAAGACCTATTCATTCAAATAATTGGAGCCAAACTGTACATGTAAAGTATATTAATATTAATCCTAATTTAAATATATGGTTCAGGTCTGATACTGGTGTTCTCACTAACAATGGAGTGGTAAATTCTTGGACAGACTTTAAAAACAATAGTTTGATTGCAACCCAAAACAATACAAATAGGCGACCAAAATTTATAATGAATGATCCAAAACTAAATAATAAATCTGTATTGACCTTTAACATAGATAATACAACCAACCAAGCAAAAGAATATTTAGATTTTAATAGTTTAAAAACATTTGACTCATTTACAGTAATAAGCGTATATAGATATTTAGATAATAATACTGTTGTTTCTCAATTTGTTGTAGGAGGTAATAATGCATATGGGTTTTTTTGTGAAAGAGATTTTAATAATGTTGGTTTTGGTATACTAGAAAATGGGAATAGAATTTCTAGTGGTAAAAATGATATTGACACTTCTTTTTTTACTATATCTACTTGTAGTAATAGAACTTTATATAAAAATGGTTTAAAAATTGAAAGTTCTGGAAGTATAACAAATCCAATTAATTTTGGAAGAATTGGATCGCGGATAGATAATTTGACCTTATTCTTTCAAGGATATTTATCTGAGTTTTTAATTTATGATACTATTTTACAAGATGAAATGGTTTCAAATATTAGTCATTACCTCTTTACCAAATATGCACCGCCAGTTAATCTTGGTTCAGACATTGTTTTTGGATCAACTTTTTCAGACAATTATACTTTAGATGCTTCTAATCGATTTATAAAATATCTTTGGTCTACTGGAGATACAACACAAACCATTCAAGTACAAAGTTGTGGTACATATTCTGTTACTACAACGGATGTCTTTGGTAGAACAAGTACAGACGAAATACAAGTATATCCTTACAATAGATTAAATAATGATACGCTTTATATTTGTGATGGTGATTCTATAACCATTTACTTAAATGCAAATAATAGTTTAAATAAAATATGGTCTAATGGTAGTACACTAGATTCTATTGTTATTAAAAACGAAGGCACTTATACCGTTTCTATTACTGATGTTAATAACAAAACTATAATTGACACAATAACGGTATTGTTTGATAAAATTACACTTAGTAACCTGCCAAATAACCAAACGCTTAATGGTTGTTTGTTTGAAAATATTAATTTAACCAACAGCGTTGGTTTTGATTCTATTTTATGGTCAGATAATTCAACAAATACAAGCTATTCAATTACCACAAACGAATTTGTTAAAGTTTATGCTAAATCATATATTGGTTGTGTTTATCAAGATTCTTTCAACATCAACATCATCGGTCAAAAACCTTCGGTTGATTTTAATATTCCTAACACATTATGTATAGACCAACCTATCAATTTTGAAGATTATTCTTTTGCTGCTCCTGGCGATTTTATTACCAATTGGGATTGGCAATTTGGCAATGGAAATACTTCAAATCAAACGAATGCTGTTGCTACTTATAACAATACACAAAGTTACAATGTTCAACTTAAAGTGACTACAGATAAAACTTGTTCAGACTCTATCACAAAAACCATTCAAATTAATCCAAAGCCAGCACCTAATTTTTATAACTTATTAAGTTGTTCTGGAAATCCAACTTCTTTCATAGATGCATCATCACCAAACGCTGATAGCTTAAGTAGCTGGAATTGGAATTTTAATAATTTAGGCACATCTACACAACAAAATCCTACATTTGTATTTCCAAGTGTTGGAACATATCAAACAAATTTAACAGTAACAAATTCTAATGGTTGCTACAATACAATTAGTAAACCAACGGTGGTTAATCCTTCTCCAGATGCCAATTTTAATTTTGAGGCAAGTTGCGAACAAACTCCAATTACTTTAACAAATACCTCCACAATGTCTAATCCATTTGTAATAACACAATGGTTATGGTCTTTTGGTGATGGCAATCAAAACAATACAAACTTTAATGTTTCGCATACTTATCAAACGCAAGGCAGCTATACCGCAAAACTCATGGTGATTGCTAACAACCAGTGTAGAGATACCGTAGTAAAAACAATTCCTATTTATGATAATCCAAGTGTAGATTTTAATATATCACCTACTCAGTGCGTTGGTGCTGATATTCAATTCACAGATAATTCTTCTACTACTGACGGAAGTCAAATGAATACTTGGAATTGGTATTTTGCAGGTCAAGCTACCTCTAATCAACAAAATCCAACTTATTCCTTCAATAATCAAGGCAACTATACTATTCAGTTAAGTGCAAGCACACAATATGGTTGTACTGGAACTAAGTTTAAAACTATCTCGGTAGTCGATAAACCAGAAGTCGATTTTTCTTTTTCTCCAAGTTACGGATTGCCTCCTTTAAATGTTTCGTTTACTAACTTATCGCCAAATACTTCTTCTTTTGTTTGGGATTATGGTGATGGCAGTACAACTTATAATGGATATAATTCGCCAAACCATATATATAATTCACTAGGTAGTTATCCAATAAAACTGACAGCAATAAATACAATAGGTTGTACAGATTCTGTTGTAAAATATGTCTTGGTCGATCAAGCAAATATAGATGGTGTAATGGTAAGTGTAAATATTGTCCAAAATGGTAGCTATTATCAAGTATATGTATCTGTATTAAATAATAGTAATATTAATATTTATGAACTTGGATTAACCATTCAATTGGGTAATGGCTCTATTATTAGAGAAATTTGGACTGGCAACTTAAATCCAGGTGAAACTATAAACTATCCATTTACTGGACAAATATATTATAATCCAAACTATGATGTGCCTGTTATTTGTGCAAGCATTGAATCTGTAAATATTAATGCTGTTGAAACGAATATAGACAATAATACTAATTGCAAGGAAATTACGATTGGCGATTTTAATGTGCTATCTATTTATCCAAATCCAACATATGGCAATACAAAATTTGGAGTGATGTTACCAGAAGATGGAGTTGTTACAATCAAGATTGTAGATTATTTAGGAAAAATATATTCACAACAAACATTTAATGGTACTGCTGGTTATAATATTTTCTCTTATGATTTGTTTCCTTTAGGAAGTGCTGTTTATGTTGCTTCAATAGAATATGATGGAATTACCAAATATCATAAAATAATGAGAATAGATCATTGATTTTGAATAGCTTCAATTATTGCTATTGATTTCTTTACCGTATCAATACCAAAACCATTATTAGATAAAATGGCTTTATAGCTTTTGGTATGTAATTGATGAAATTCATTCGTAAATAAATAGTCCGCATTGTTTATTGTTAAACTTCTAGTTGCAGACTTATGCTTGTCAATACTTAAATGCCAATTTATTGTTGCTCTTTCAAATTCAAAAACGCCAATAGCTTCTGTCGTTGTTATTTTTTCTATTTGATGTTGTTTTAATTCACCAAAAAACCAAAACAATAAATCAAAAAAATGTATGCCAATATTGTATAAAATACCTCCAGATTTTTCGATGTCTCCTTTCCAACTTTTTTGATACCAATCGCCTCTTGGTGTAAAATAGTTTAAATCAACAGTATAATAATCATTACTGTTTGCTATTTCTTGTTGAATGTTTTGTAGAGTTTCATCTAATCGCAATTGCAATATCGTAAAAACACGATGATTATATTTACTCTCAGCTTCTTTAATCGTATTTATACGATGAATCTTAGTTGTTAATGGTTTTTCGCAAATAACATCAGCACCAATTTTAAAACTTTCTATAATGTGTTGTTCGTGTAAATAATTTGGTGTACAAACTACTACAAAATCAACCTTATTTTTAATGAAAGCAAAAAATTCGGTTTCATTTAAAAAGAAAGTAGTTTCTGGAAAGTACTTGTCTAAAACACCAACGGAATCATTGCAATCGCAAGCAGCAATTAATTCGCCATCAACATCGTAAATTGCTTGTAAATGTTTTGGAGCAATATATCCTGCAACACCTATAATGGCAAACTGCTTCTTCATTCTTGTAAAACTACCAAATTATTATCAACTATTTGATAGTGTTCTTTGCTCTCATCACAATAAGCAATCTGTTGTTCGTTAAATTGTAGCGTATTGCCAGCTTTGCTTACCCAAGCAATTTGTTTCGCAGGATTGCCAACAACCAAAGCATAGTCTTTCACTGTTTTAGTAACTACACTTCCTGCACCAATCATCGCATAATTACCAATTGTATTACTACAAATAATGGTAGCATTAGCACCAATACTTGCTCCTTTTTTTACTAGCGTTGTTTGGTAGGCTTCTTTTCTTTCAATAAAAGCTCTTGGATTGATAACATTAGTAAACACAACAGATGGACCAACAAAAACATTGTTTTCTATGATAACGCCTTTATAAATCGATACATTATTTTGAATTTTTACACCATTGCCAATATGTACATCATTTGCTATAAAACAATTTTGTCCAACAATAACATTATTGCCAATAATAACATTATGCATAATATGACAGAAGTGCCAAATTCTAGTATTGTCTCCAATTTTACTTGATTTATCTACTATACTTGTATCGTGAATAAAAACCATTTTCTTTTTAATTAAAAAATTTATTTATATTATCGCAAATATACGATATTGATTCTTCTTTTAATGTTGGATATATTGGCAAAGCTAAAACTTCGTTGCATAATACTGCTGTATTGTTTAAAACAATGTCTTCAAAATATGCTTTTTGTTGATATGCTGGAATTGGATAATAAATATTAGTTTCTATGCCTTGCTCTTTCAAAAAGAGTTTTAATTTGTATCTTTTATTTCCTTTAACTCGAATTACAAATTGGTTAAAGGAATGTGTTGTAGTAAAAACAGGTAATTGAATATTGTTGTTCTCTTTTAATCCATTGATATATTGTAGTGCCTTTTTTCGTCTTAATGCAATATTTTCATCTAAATAATTTAATTGAACACTTAAAATACTTGCTTGTATAGTATCTAATCTCGAATTAACACCAACAACGCCATGATAGTATTTTTTATCTGCTTGTCCATGTTTAGCAATAGTTCTGATTTGATTTGCTATTGCTTCATCATTCGTCAAAACAGCTCCACCATCGCCAAAACAAGCTAAATTTTTCGTAGGAAAAAAAGAAGTTGTAATTGTATTCTTATTGTTTGATAAATTATTATGGCTTCCTAAAGATTGAGCATTATCTTCTATAATTGGAATATTTTTTTCATCAGCAAATTGTTGAATTTCTTCTGTTAGACAATTTTCGCCAAATAAGTGTACTAGAATAATTGCTTTAACATCATTTGTATAAGTTGCCTTTATTGTATTAATATCTGCATTATATGTTGAAAGGTGAACATCATAAAAAACAGGAATACAACCTAAAAAAGCAATAACTTCTATTGGTGCAATAAACGAAAAAGCAGGAACCATAATTTTACTTCCTCTAGGTAAATTAAGTGCCATTAATGCCAATTGCAACGCATCAGTACCATTTCCACAAGAAATTATATGATTAATATTAAAGTGACTGCTAAGTTGTTTTTCAAAACTAAGTACTTGTTCACCACCAATAAACTGTCCTTGTTGTAAGCATTTTGTTATTG